>JAFUZI010000072.1 GCA_017476705.1 Bacilli bacterium | reverse complement strand
TGTAGAAAATCTATCTCCAACTTCCTTTTGAACCATCATAACAATTTTATTAAATGATAACCCTGAATTAATTAACTTCATTAAGATAGGTGTAGTAATATAATAAGGAACATTACTAATAAAAAAAAGTTTATCATAATCAAACTTAGCTATATCCTTAGATATATCAGATAATAAAAAATCTTGAAATAAAACAACTACATTATCATATCCTTCTAGTCTCTTATGAATTTCATCTGCCAAATCATTATCAATTTCATAAGCCAAAACATTTTTTGCCTTTTTAGCTAACTCCCTAGTCATAATTGCTCCACCAGGTCCAACTTCAATAACTAAAGAATTAGAATCAATATCAGCCTGATTAACTATCCTATCAACAACACTAGTATTCTTTAAAAAATTCTGTCCTAATTTTTTTTTAAACTTAACATCATATTTTTCCATATAATCACCAATCAGATTTATTATAAAGCACTAATCAAAATAAAGAAAGAAGAAAACTAAAAAGTTTTCTTTTTATACAACAATGTATTAAATATTCTAAATAATTCATACACTAAAAATAATATTGTAGGTATCAATAGCCACAAAAAGAAATTAGATGATTTATTAAAAAAACTAAATAATAAACCAAGCTTAGGTATTTTAAATAAAACTTTACCGTATATATCACTAGTATTAATTTGTTTTGTATCAACTAAATTATTATTATCACCACGAGTAGTATAAAAAGATTCCCCACTATCTATAACCCTTTTATTAACAACCCTATGAGTAACTAAAAAATTAGGATTATTAGAATCACTCATATCATAAGTAATAATATCACCAATTCGATAATTATCATTATTCATTCTTTTAATGATAACACAATCTCCAACATTTATAGTAGGAGTCATACTTTTAGAAACAATTATATAAGCCCCAAATGCAGGTACTTTACTAGGATTTAATAATAAATCTCCAAAATAATAAACAAAAAAAGATAGAAGTACAATCATTAAACAAATAAAAGATACAAGTAATGACTTTATTGATATGTAAAAATATGATAATAATTTATTCAAACTCATCAACTCTCCTACCATTATTATTATATAATACAAAAAGAAAAATAAAAAATTAATTATAAAAAAAAAGAATTGCTTGACACACTATTTAGCAATTCCATTTACCATAACATCTACTCCATAACTACCAATAGTAGTAGTCGCTGAATCAGATAACCAAATTTTTAATCTATAATTATTAGAACAATCTTTACTACAACTATCAGTATATAAAACCATGCTACCTTTAGCTGATCCTAAATCACTTTTTTTCTTAAGAGCACTATACTTATTAGGTTCAAATACTTGTACATAAGAACCACTATCTTCTTTTTCAAGATAAACTCTAATATCATCATCACTAATAGAAGAATTATTAATATCTTTAACAACAGAAATCTCATATTCATAATCCTTTGCTTTAAGCATATCCACTTCCACAGAAAAATCAAAATAACTTCCGTCTTTTAAATCAGTAATCGCAACTTCATCAGAAGTTGGAGACATATTAGATACCTTTAATCCTGGAACATCACTAGAATAATTCAAATATACTTTTGCTCCATCACTATTTTTTTCAATTACTTCATCTTCCCTATTACTAAAAGCAATAAAACCTATTGAAACAACAAGGATCATTACAAATATAATCCCAACTATTAAATACCAAAAACAATTTGATTGTTTAACCTCTTTATTCATTTTTCCTCCTATATACCTTCAATACCAACATCTAAAATGATAGACTCATCTAATTTAGATATACCATAACTATCAGAAACCCATACTCTCAATCTATAATTCTTTTTAGAAAGTTTCTCAACACTATCACTAAATAAAACCACATTTTCTACATTCTTTTTTGAAAAATGTAATTCATTATAAGTAATAACTCTATTATCAGAAAAACCTTTTAATGGTTTATCATCCATATCAGTCAAATAAACTTTAATATAATTATCATTAATTTCTCTAGAATCAACTGCATGTTTATTTATAGTAATATTGTATTTTCTAGATTTTAAAGACTTATTAACAATAGAAAAATCTAAATAACCAACACTACCATTCAAAGAATCATCATATTTAATATTCTTACCAAGATTATCAGATAAAGGAAGCTTATTACTTATTTTTAAAATATCATTACTTTCAAATTTAATCTGTAAATAATCTTTAGAATCATCATGCATCTTTTTCTTCTCTATTAAAAAGCCTATAAATAAAACACTAAAAATACAAATAAACAGTATAAAAACATATAAATACCTTTTATTTAAGCGCATAGATCAAATATCCTCCAACACCCTATCATCAAACTAAACATAACATAATTATTAAATCAAGTCAAACAAATCAAGAGTATTTTTAGTAGTAATATCAGATACTTCTTCAACACTTACATTTAATAACTCAGCAACTCTATCAGCAATTACAGAAATATATTTAGAAGAATTTGTTTTTCCTCTAAAAGGTTCAGGTGTTAAATAAGGTGCATCCGTTTCCAAAACTATATTGTCTAAACCAACACCTTGCACCACTTTAAATAAATTACTATTTTTAAAAGTTAAAACTCCACCTATGCCAAGTTTATAACCCATAGATATATAAATATTAGCAGTTTCTAAACTACCACTAAAACAATGAATAATACCTTTAACATTAGGATATTCTTTTAAAATATTAATTGTATCTAAAGTTGCATCACGACTATGTATCACAACCGGCATAGATATTCTACTCGCAAGATCTAATTGATATCTAAATAATTCTTTCTGCTTTTCCATATTTTCTTTACCATAATGATAATCAAGACCAATCTCACCTATTCCAATAACCTTTTCATTATTAAGCTGGTTCTCAAGCAATATCAAATCTTTTTCACATATAACATCAGCTTCACTTGGATGATAACCTATAGTTAAATAAACATCACTATATTTACTCGCAAAAAGCATGGATTCTAAAATTGATTCCTTATCACAACCAGAAACAATCATTTTCGAAATTCCTGTTTTTTTATTTTCTTCAACAACTAAATCTATATCATCATAATACTCTTTAGATAAATGACAATGTGTATCAATAAACATATTATAATCACCACAATAACAATTATATAATAAAGAAAAAAAAGATACAAACGTATCTTTTTACTTATTAACATCAATTCTCATAAATAATGGAGTTGGATTATTTAAATTATAATTATTATCTGAAACAAATTTAAATACATCATTAGAATTATTTAATTGCTTCATTATACTATCACTAGTATCAGGCAAGAAAGGCTTTAATAATAAAGCAGAAACTCTAATAGCTTCCAATAAATTATATAAAACAGTCTCTAATCTATCTAATTTAGATTCATCTTTTGCTAAAACCCAAGGTGTTGTCTCATCTATATATTTATTACTTGCTCTTAATAAACTAAATATTTCACTAATAGCATCACTTATTTCTAATTTATCCATTCTTGAGCATACTTTATCATATAAACCATTTATAGAATTTAAAAACTCTACATCTAATTCATCAGACACATTCTTATTAGAAATCTTACCTTCAAAGTATTTGTTTCCCATAGAAATAGTTCTTTGAACTAAATTACCTAATATATTAGCTAAATCACTATTTATACGTTCAATAAGTAATTCGCGAGAAAAGACTCCATCATTAGAAAATGGTATTTCATGTAAAAAATAATATCTAACTGCATCTACACCAAATTCTTCTACTAAGTCATCTGCATAAACTACATTACCAACAGATTTACTCATCTTTCCATCACTCATTATTAACCATGGATGACCAAATACCATTTTAGGTAATTCAATATCTAAACTCATTAAAAAGCAAGGCCAATAAATAGTATGAAAACGGATAATATCTTTTCCAATTAAATGCAAATCACAAGGCCACTTATATTTAAACTCATCAGTACAATTAGAAACATCATAACCAATATTAGTAATATAATTAGTTAAAGCATCTAACCATACATAAACAACATGTTTAGGATCAAAATCAACTGGTATTCCCCATTTAAAAGAAGTTCTAGAAACACACAAATCTTGTAATCCAGGCTTAATAAAATTATTAATCATTTCATTCTTTCTAGAAACAGGTTGAATAAAATCAGGATGTGATTCTATATATTCTTCTAATTGTTTTTGATATTTACTCAATTTAAAGAAATAAGCTTCTTCAGATTTTTTTTCAACTTTTCTTCCACACTCAGGACACACATACTCTCCATCATCATTTTGAACAACCTGCGTATCTGTCCAAAAAGCTTCATCTGGAGTACAATACCATCCTTCATATTTACCTAGATAAATATCTCCCTTATCAAACATATACTTAAAAATATGTTGTACTACCTCTTCATGATGTTTATCAGTTGTTCTAACAAACTTATCATAACTAGTATTCATAATATCCCAAATTCTCTTTATTTCACTAGCTTTAGAATCAACAAATTCTTGTGGACTCACTCCAGCTTCTTTAGCTTTTAATTCAATTTTTTCACCATGCTCATCAGTCCCAGTTTGAAAATAAACATCATATCCAAGTAATCTTTTAAATCTAGCAATCGCATCAGCTAAAACAATTTCATAAGTATTCCCAATATGTGGCTTACCTGATGTATAAGCAATTGCTGTTGAAATATAATACTTCTTTTTATCCATAATCATCCCTCCAAAAAAAAATTACTATATCATAAGGACGAAAATAATTCCGCGGTTCCACCTTATTTTATAATAATTATTATACACTTAAATAGTTAACGCCTATCTACGTTTATACCTACATATCGATATAACAGTTCAAAAGCCATACAATATACAATCATATACTCTTTTTCACCAACCAAGAGTTCTCTAAAATACAATAAATATATCGCTCTTCATCACAACATTTAATACGAGCCTATTATAGCAAACAATATTTATAAAAACAACACTTTTTTAATAATCAGTAAATAATCTAGAATTATTTATAGTAAACAAATATCGATCACTTTGCTCATTAACTCCATTCATTAAAGTAGTATTTTTAACAAGTACTTTAATATCTATATTCTCTAATAATTGTTTTTTATACGAAGTTTTAAAATACTTAGTTATTTCCTTAATAAACTTATTTTTAATACTTTCATCTATATCACCAAATAATAAATCAAACTTAGATTCAATATCAGATTTAAAACACTCACTAATACTATCCTTAATAATACTATTAATATATTTATCAATCATAGTAAAATCTTTCTTACAAAATTTTATAGTATCATCAAATTTACTAGTATCAATATTTATTTTTTTTAACAATTGTTCAATCCTATAGTCCTTTAAACATAAAACCTTTTTTTCTAAATTTATTCTATATTGATCAATCATTTCATCTAAATTATTCGTAATTAAAACTATTTTATTCTTTTTAGCTAAATCTAAAAATTTAATTTTAATTTGATCCATAGAATCTAATGGAGGTTTTTTAACTAAAGACAAAATATCTTCTTCTACTAAAACTCTAGTATTATTCTTTATTATTTCAATAATAGCATTTTTATAACCTTCCACATGTTGTTTTTTCAACTCCTCAATACTATCCATTAAAATTACCTCCTAGCATATTAAATTTAGCAATTCATAAAAATTTAGTCAATACTATTTCCAAATTTTTCATAAATTTGTTTTAACAATTCCACTAAATAATAAATAGGATGTTTATCTAATTTAACGATATCCAAAACAATAACCATATTGGTACCCCTACTTAAAAATCTAAACATATTTGTAATCTTAAAAGCATCCATAAATACCTCTTCAGTATCAATTTTAGAAACAACTGAAGAAGGGAATATTAACTCTATTGAATTCTTAGTTTGATTGACATTCTTTATATGTAGATTATTAGCTAACTTTTCAAACCACTCTTCATACATATAGATTATTAAATCCTCATTTATTTGACCAAATCTATCCTCTAATTCCTTTTTAACATTATCAAAAGATTTTTGATCACAAATCGAATTAATCTTTTTATGAATTTCAATTTTTAAATCATCATCAGAAACATAATCATCACTTATATGAGTAGTAACATTAACTAAAGGTTTACTACTATCATCAGTAATATCTTCTTCCACCTTTTCATTATTTAGTCTTTTGATTTCCCAATCAAGCATTTTTAAATATAAATCAACACCAACACTATCTATAAAGCCTGCTTGCTCATTTCCTAAAATATCACCTGCACCTCTAATAGATAAATCTCTTGTTGCTATTGAAAAACCACTACCAAGCTCCGTAAACTCTTTAATAACATTTAACCTCTTAACAGCATTTTCAGTTAAATTCTTAAACGGTTGATACATTAAATAAGCATAAGCTATTTTATCGCTTCTACCAACCCTTCCTCTTATCTGATAAAGTTGACTTAAACCAAATCTATCAGCATCTAATATTATCAATGTATTAACATTAGGAATATCAATACCAGTTTCAATTATAGTAGTACACAATAAAATATCATATTTATGATTAATAAAATCATATAAAGTTGATTCCAAATCATTCTTATTCATTTGTCCATGAGCAATACCAATAGTAGCATCAGGAGCAATATTCTTAATTCTACTTGCATATTCATGAATAGATTGAACTCTATTATAAAGAATAAATACCTGTCCATCTCTTGATAATTCTTTATATATAGCATCTTTTAATATTTGTTTATTTTCCTCAACAACATATGTTTGAACAGGATATCGATTTATTGGAGGAGTTTCAATTAAAGATAAACTTCTAATACCAACAAGTGACATCTGCAAAGTTCTAGGAATAGGTGTTGCAGTCAAAGTAAGAACATCTACGTTTGTTTTATAAGCTTTAATTTTTTCCTTATGAGCAACTCCAAATCTTTGCTCTTCATCAATAATTAAAAGTCCTAAATCCTTTAAAACAACATCATCAGATAATAATCTATGTGTACCAATAACCATATCAATAGTACCTTCTTTTAATCCTTCAAGAATCTTATTCTTTTCTTTAGAAGAAGTAAATCTATTAAGTAAAGCAATATTAACAGGAAAATTTTTAAATCTTTCTAATGCATTATCATAATGCTGAGTAGATAAAATAGTAGTTGGACACAAAAATAATACTTGCTTTGAATCAAGCATCGCTTTAAATGCTGCTACAAAAGCAACTTCGGTTTTTCCAAAACCAACATCTCCACATAATAACCTATCCATAGGAGTAGCTAATTCCATATCACCCTTTATTTGTTCAATTGCCTTTCTTTGGTCAACTGTTAACTCATATGGAAAATCATTTTCAAAATCAATAAGCATATCACAATCCTTTGAAAAAGCAAATCCTGATTTTGATTCCCTAATAGCATATAGATTTAATAATTTTTCTGCCATATCAGTAACTTTAGATTTAACTCTAGCCTTAGTTTTTTGCCATTCAGTACCACCTAATTTACTAATTTTAGGCATTACCCCTTCACGACTAGAATATTTACTAAGAATATCTATTTTTTCAACTGGTATATATATTTTATCAGTACCTTGATATAAAATCTCTAAATAATCCTTAGTAATATCATGTAAAGATAAAGTTTTAATACCATTATAAACACCAATTCCATGAATACTATGTACAACATAATCCCCTACATTCAAACTATTAACATCATTAATAGAAGAAGAATATCTATAATTTGTTTTATACTTTTTAACCTTTTCTTTCACATTAAATAATTCAAAAGCCGTTAAAACAACATAATTATTATAAAAAAAACCTTGACCAATTCCATATTCAACTAAATTGACACAACCCTCTTGAATATTATTAATATCAGTTTCCACAACCTTCATATTAAGATATTTCATAATACTACGTATCTGATATCTTTTTAAACAAATAATAACAGTCTTTTTATTCTTTATTTGTTTTCTGATAAAAGAATTAATCTGTTCAGGATCTTCGTGAAAATTACTAATAGTCTTAACATCATAATCAACCATTTCATTTATATAATTAGCAGAAGACATATTATTTAAAGACATATAATAAATTGGAAACTCTTCATTAAGCTCATTAAAATGAAATATATAATCTCCATTATAGTTAATATCCTTATTCTTCTTAAATTCAACTATTTCTTCAAGAATACTTAAATAACTAACTTTTAATTGGTCATAATCCTTAAAAAAAGTAATACAATTTCCAATAAATTGAGATATATTACATACCTCTTCATATTCAGAATAATATTTTTGTTTACCAAAAAAATCTTCATCAACTTTTTTATCAGTAAGAAATTCAAAAAAAGGATATATTTCAACACTATCAATTTTCTTTATAGACTTTTGTGTTTCAGGATCAAAATACCTAATTGACTCTATTTCATCATCAAAAAACTCAATTCTAATAGGATATTCCTCATCAATAGGAAATATATCAACAACAAATCCTCTAACACCAATTTCTCCCGTTTTATTAACAATAGTATCACGATAATAACCCATTGAAATAAATTTTTCCACAATACTTTTAGGAGAAATACAATCTCCTATTTTTAATGACAATATAAACTTTTTATAATTACTTCTTGTAGGAAGATATCGCAAATAACCCATAAGATTAGTAATAATAATTCTATTTTTTTCTTTACTAATAGCGTTTAATGTTTCAAGTCTAGTAATCTTTAAATCAGGAGAACTTGCTAGAGCTTCACTAGTTAAAAAATCATCCATTGGAAAAAGCAAAGTATTATCATTATAATTATTTAACGAATTATATAATTTATTTGCTTCATAAATACTATTAACAACAACTAATATATTATTATCAGTAGTTTTATTTATTTTATCGAGATACAAACAAAAAAATTCATCGGTTAAATTATATATACCCATGTCTTTTTTCAATATTACATTTATAAAATCAAACATAACAATCACCTGTTCTTTCGATTATATTTACTCATTAAATCACTAAATGGAAGTAGGAAATAATCATCAAGTACAGAGCATAGTTTTAAAAATAAATCATTAAGAACACTATTCTCATCCTTAGAAAATTTACCCAAAACATAATCTTTAGATTCAATATCATTATGCTTTGATATTCCTATTTTTAATCTTTTATAATCACTAGAAGCTAATTTATTTTCAATATCCCTCAAACCATTATGTCCACCACAAGATCCAGCAGATTTTAATTTAAAATTACCCAATATAATATCCATATCATCTGAAACAACAAGAATATCGTTAATATCAATATCATAATATTTCATTGCTTTAATAACAGAATTACCAGATAAATTCATAAATGTTTGTGGTTTTAAAAATAAAACCTTTTCACTATTTAAAGTACAGGAATAAACCAATCCATCAAATTTTTTAGACCAATTTGGGATAATATTCTTGCTTGCTAAATAAAAATCAATAAATGAAAAACCAACATTATGACGAGTATTATCATATTCTTTTCCAGGATTACCTAACCCTACAACAAGTTTCATTTTATCACTTCCCCTCATGATATTCCTTATAAATAATTGACTTTGCTACATTTCTTTCCAAAGCAACTTTTTTAATAGCCTCTTTCTCACTCATATCATCTAAATACATTTTAACATGATCAACTATACTTAAATCAGTAAAATCAATCAAATTCTTATTTCCTTCAACAATAATTACAAATTCACCCTTTAATAAATTTAAATTATCTAACACTTCTGATACTTTTCCTCTAATGTATTCTTCATGTACTTTCGTTAATTCACGACATAAACAAATATTTCTATCACCCATAGTATCTAGTATGTTTTTTAAAGTTTCACGAATTCTATGTACTGATTCATAAAAAATTATACTAAAAGAATAATTTTTAAGACTTTCTAACTCTTTTTTTTGCTTACTACTTTTTGAATTTAAAAAACCATAAAACAAAAATGGAGATGGTTCAATTCCTGAAGAAGTAAGAGCAGGTACAAAAGCCGTTGCTCCAGGTAAACTAATAACATTGAAACCATTTTTAATAATTTCTCTTGCTAAAACATAACCTGGGTCACTAATAATAGGAGTCCCTTGATCAGTTATCAAAGCTATATTTAATCCATCAGCTAAATAAGATAATACTTTATTAACAACAGAAAGTTCATTAAATTGATGACAACTAACTAATTTTTTATTAATTTCATATTTATTTAACAAAACAGAAGAGTCACGTGTATCTTCACATAAAATAATATCAACACTTTTCAAAACATTAATTGCTCTTATTGTAATATCTTCAATATTTCCAATAGGTGTTGGAACCAAGTATAAACTTGGAGTATCATCATAACTATTTTGAATCATACTAATATCTCCTTATTTAATTTACTATATTCATCAGTCATACTACCATCATCATTATACATAATAAGTGGTTTTTCTATTGTAAGACCAACTTTTCCACATTTTTGTCCTTGCAATAAAACAAGATTAGCATTTTTATCTACTTTTTCATATACAAATTTAACTTTTTTAGGTTCAATCCCATGTTTTCTAAACTCATCAATTAACTCAATAAGCCTATCACTTCTATAAACAATAGAAAAAGAACCATTATCTTTTAAAACCTTCTTGGCACACTCACATATTTCAGTTAAATTAATACAAACCTCATGACGAGCAACCTTCTTTTCATAAGATAAATTTAAAGAAGAATTATCATGAACCTTAAAATAAGGAGGATTACATAATACTAAATCAAAACAATTCAAATTAGCATTAGAAAAATTTTTAACATCATCACATATTATAGAAATTCTATCATTAAGATTATTATAACTAATAGATTTTTTTGCTAAATCCACCAATTTATCTTGTATTTCTACACCAAAAATATTAGACTTAGTCCTTCTAGATACAATAATAGGTACAATACCATTACCAGTACAAAAATCAAGTATTTTTTTATCTCTTAATCGAACTGTAGAATAATTTGCTAAAACTATACTATCCAAAGAAAAAGAAAAAAAATCAGTATCTTGGTAAATTTTTAAATTATCATAACCTAAAATATCATTAAGCATTTCCATCGTAACTAATCTTCCTTTTCAAAAGTAACAATACCCTTTTCTTTTAAATCTACAGAATATTTTTTTCTAAACACATCAATAGAAACTACTTTCCCCATACCTAAAGGAGTATCAGTAACTAATCCAACCTTAGGTAAATCTTTTTTTAATGCTGTATATGTCTCATTTTCATAACCTAAACAACAAAGTAATCTTCCACACATACCATTTATTTTAGAAGGATTTAATGCCAACATCTGATTTTTAGCCATATTTATAGAAACACTTGAAAAATCATTTAAAAATGTATTACAACATAAGAATAATCCACATGGTCCTAAACCACCTATTTTTTTAGCTTTATCACGTACACCAATTTGTCTTAATTCAATTCTAGTCTTATATTTAGAAGCCAATTTTTTAGCTAATTCACGAAAATCAACTCTATTTTCAGATAAAAATGAAAATACAAGTTGAGAATTATCAAAATAATAATAAGCATCAATTATATTCATATCTAAATTTAATTCCTTACTTATCTTTTTAGCATCACTAAGAGCTTTTTCTGCTTGATGAATATTTTTCTCATTTTTCTTCAAATCATCTTTTGAAGACAATCTTAAAACTTTATTTAAAGGCAAAACAAGATTATTAGACTTTTCTTGATAAACTTCTTTGCATACTTTTCCAACTAATAATCCATTATCAGTTTCAAAAATAACACTATCACCTTTCTTTAAATCTAATCCATTAGGTGATAAATAATAAATATTATTCAATATATCGCAACTAACAGCAACAACATCAATCATAATTAACCTCCACTAATAATCTAGCAAGAATTGAATCTAACCATAATTTAAAATTAACATTATAATTTAACTTTTTTAATTCACTCTCTATTATACTCAAATATTTTAATAAATAACTATCCGTTTTTGAAGACAAAACATCATAAATTCTTTTATCAACACTATCACCAGAGTACTTATTATGAAAAAAAGAAATAATCGATTTTTCAACTAACCCAAAATAATTCAAAGCAACATTTTTATCCACAAGATAACTTTCAGTTATAGATTTATAATTTATAAAAAAGTTTTTAGGATTTAACAACAAACTTAAAAAATCTATAAATTCATCATCATAGTCAAAATCTAATTTTTCCTCTTTCAAAGATAAAATTTGACATCTCGATAAAATAGTCTTAATTATTTTATATCTATTAGTAGTAACCAAAATAGCTACAACATTATCAACAGGTTCTTCTAAAAACTTTAAAATAGTATTTGCGGATGAACTATTAAGTTTTTCCGCGTTTTTAATAATATAAATTCTCTTTCCATTTATTAAAGAAGTATTAGAAAAATCATCTTGTAAATCAGTAAGTTGACTCTTTCTAATACTATTACCAATAGGTTCAATTACCTTTAAATCAAGATAATTATTATTATCAATTTGACTAATCAAATTATTATTACTACCAAATAATTTTTCATAAGATATATCACATAAAATCATCTTCACAAAAGATAATACATAATTATAATCTTCTTCATAATCAGATAATTCAATCAAATATGCATGAGAAATCTTTTTATTCACAATTATAGAATCAACATAATCAATAAATTTTTGTTTCAATAAAGATTTATCATTCATAAATACACCTCTATAACATCAATTTAAAAACAGCCAATAATAATATACCATTTATTCCTAGAAAAAAAGTACTTGAAAAAGTATAAATATTTATAGGAATAATAATCCCAAAAATATAATTAAACAAATATAACAATAAAAAAGAAAAAATAACTTTTTTAAATAATTTAATCAATATATATCACCAATATAAAATATGAAAATAAAAACATATTATTCAATAATCTTTCTATCATTAATTGCTCTTTCTAGCGTTAAACTATCAACATACTCTATATCAGCACCTATAGGTAAACCACTGGCTAAACGTGTTACCTTAATATCCATACCCTCTAATATTTTCTTTATATACAATGAGGTAGTTTCACCTTCAATAGAAGGTTTCAAGGCAAACACAATTTCTTCAAACTTTTCCTCATTTAATCTATCTAATAGTTTATTTAAGCCAATATCTTCAGGATTAACACCATCTAATGGTGAGATTAAACCATCAATTACATGGTATTTTCCATGAAACATTCCTAATTTTTCAAACAAGAAAACACTTTTAGAATCTTCAACAATACATAATATTTTACTATCACGTGTTGGATCTGAACAAATACTGCAAATATCAGAATCAGTTAAACTATTACAAATAGGACACTTATGAACATTATTAATAACATCCATCAAACTACTAGAAAACAATTCAACCTGTTCTTCTTCCATATCCAAAACAGAAAAAGCTAATCTTTCAGCTGTTTTTTCACCTATACCTGGTAAACATTTAAAAGATTCAATTAAACACCTAATACTTTCAGGATACATAAAAATACCTAAAATAATCCAGGAATATTCCCAAATTTACCCATCTTAGATTCTGTTTCTTTATCAATTTTTTTATTAGCCTCATTAATAGCAATAACAAGCATGTCTTGTAATGCTTCCACATCATCCTTATCCAAAGAATCAGAATTAATTTCAACAGATTTAGCTTCTCTTGTTCCATATAAAGTTACTTTTACAAAAGAACTCTCTCCAACAAATTCAGTCTTATCTATTTCATCTTTTACTTTCATCATATCTTTTTGTAAAGCTTGAGCTTGTTTTAACATAGCTTGCATATTCATACTAACATCTCCTTTATTCTACTTCTACAATATCTCCAAAAAGATTAATTGCACTACTAGTTATTATATCATCATTATTTAAATTCTCAAATATTTCATCAGGTTCTTCCTCAATTTTATAACTAACATTATTCTTTAAATTAGAAATATACTCACTTTTAATTTTTTCCCAATCATCATCACTTACAATAGCTATTTTTTTATTTGAATTAGTAATTTTATTATAAACATCTTCAATACTAGATAAAATAACTAAATTTTGATCAACAGTAGATTTTAAATTAAAACTAATAATCATTTCATTTTCACTTACAGCTCTTAAATTAGAATCTAATAAAGAACAAACAATATAACCTATCTTTTGATCAAAAGAATAATCTTGTAATTCCTTAAACTTATCCTTTTCCTCAATCAATAATTTCTTATTAGCCATAGCTAAAGTATTATTAACTCTAACTTTCATAATATCAGCTAAATTAACAACCTTCCTAATATTACTATTTAAATCAGTTAAAGACTTCATCTTACTTTCATCTACAAGAATATCATCAGGTTCTTCTTTACCTAAAACAACATCTTCTATAGCATTATCACCATCATTACTTTCAATAATAACAGCAGTAGAATCATTTACACCTTTTGAAATATTACTAACAGTATTTTTAAATAATGAATTATCACTTATAAATTTTAAGACAATCATTTCAAAAAAAACTCTAGAGTTATCGCTATTTTTTATATCGAACATATTTTCGTTTAAAACAAATAAAAATTTCTGTAATAAATCAATCGAATAATCAAGTAAAGTATTACTCAAAAAATAATCCACAATGATTTTACGCAAATAATTCAATAATTGAATATAAATTTGAACTAAATTTTTACCATCATTTTCAAAATCACTAATAGATAATAAAACATTTTTTACATCACCAGAAAAAACATAATTAGAAAATTCTTTAATCATACCTTCAGAAATAATACCATTAATCTCAGTAAAATCATCCATTGTAATATTATTAGGATTATAAGATATAAGTTTATCTAATAAACCAATAGAATCACGCAATCCTCCCTCAGAAAAAACAGCTATATTATACAAAACATCAGAATCAATTTTAATCTTCTCATTTTTACATATTTCCACAAGCTTATTTACAATTATTTCAGGAGAAATTCTTTGAAATGAGAAGCACTGACATCTAGAAATAATAGTCTCAGGAACTTTTTGAGGATCAGTTGTAGCTAAAATAAAAATAGCATGACTAGGCGGTTCTTCCAATGTCTTTAATAAGGCATTAAAAGCTTCAATAGATAACATATGAACTTCATCAATAATATATACTTTATATGTCAATTCAGCAGGAACTAATGATACTTTAGATTTTAAATTTCTAATATCATCTACTCCATTATTTGAAGCAGCATCAATTTCAATAATATCAACACATTCGTTAGAAAAAGAATTTTTGCAATTAGAACATTTTCCACAAGCTAAACCATCCTTAGAATTCAAGCAATTAACATTTCTAGCAAAGATTTTTGAAACAGTAGTCTTTCCAATACCTCTAGATCCAAAAAACATATAAGCGTGAGAAAAAGTATGATTCTTAATAGAGTTTTTTAAAGTTTTAACAATATGATCTTGTCCAACAACAGAATCAAAATCTTTAGGTCTATATTTTCTATACAAAGCTTGATACATAAAAACACCTCAATTTAATTATATCATAAATAAGAACTCAACGTTTGTCTTTAAAAAAAGAATTTAGTAATTTTTTTGATTTTCCACAATATAAATTTGTTTCAAAATTAACTTCTGCATTACAATTATCAGCATTAAAAATCTCACTTATAATAAAAGAATTTCTTTCATCTGAATTAGATAAAGCGGAATATACATTTTTAATTCTAGCCTGTTTAATAGCACTAGCACACATAGGGCAAGGATCTAGAGTAACATAAATATCACATTCATCAAGTCGCCAATTATTAAGCTTTTTTTCAGCTTTTGTAATAGCAATTATTTCAGCATGAGATATTACTTTATTCGTAGATTCTTTTTTATTATAACCAGTTGAAATAATTTCATTGTCTTTAACAATAACGCAACCAACTGGAACTTCATCACACTTTAATGCTTTTTCAGCACATTTAAAAGCTTTATCAAAAAAATTAGAATTCATAAAACCTCCAACAAAAAAAGTGCACATGAAAGGAGGATCTTAAGGCTGCTATCTTCCAATTCTGACCTGGTTCAATCACTTTCATTGCACAAACATATTTTAATATAACATCAATAAAAAGTAAATACACAATGATATCAAACTGTATAAATTATTTCCCGGGAAATATTTTTATCTATGTTTCACGTGAAACTTTAGTTTATTTCTACCAATTTATTTCCCGGGAAATATTTTTATCTATGTTTCACGTGAAACTTCAGTTTATTTTTACCAATTTATTTCCCGGGAAATATTTTTATCTATGTTTCACGTGAAACTTCAGTTTATTTTTACCATTTTATTTCCCGGGAAATATTTTTAACCATATTTCACGTGAAGCTTCAGTTTATTTCCACCAAATTATTTCCCGGGAAATAATTTTATCCATGTTCCGCGTGAAACTT
>JAFUZI010000071.1 GCA_017476705.1 Bacilli bacterium | reverse complement strand
TCATATGACATTATAATAAAAATAAATAAACACATAAAAAGTGAAATAATGTGCCTAATAGGCAAAACACATGAAATACACTATGCATATATTTTCTTTTTCTTCCAATTGCATACAATAAAGAACCAATACTATACATAATTCCACCAATAACTAGAAATAAGACACCAATTACTCCTAAAGAATCAATTAAAGAAGGAATTACAACTAACGCTCCCCATCCATTTATTAAGTGACATATTACCTGTAACACTTGAGTCTTGTCTATTTTTATAGACGTTAAAATTATACCAATCAAAGTTACTATTGAAATTATAATAAAAAGAATTAACCCTTTAATTCCACCTACACCAATCAATGCTATAGGAATATAAGTTCCATAAACTAATAAGAAAACATTACAATGGTCAATTACTCTCAAAACTTTTTTCCCTTCTAAAGCTGGAGATAAAGCGTGGTATATACATGATATTGTATATAAAATAATCATTGCACATCCAAAAAGAGTTACTGTAGTTTCAGGCAATATACCATGTGCTTTTACAACCATCAAAATTAAAGCCACAATTGAAAATATTGCTCCTATTCCATGAGAAATAGAATTAAAAATTTCTTCACCTACAGTATAATTTGGTAATTTGATATTAAGTTTTATCTTCTTTTTTTCTTTTGTATATTTATTTACTGCATAAGATATTTGATACGCTTCTTTTTTTGAAATATTTAATTCTTTCATTAAGTATTCATCTAAATTCATTACTACCACCAATAATAATTTTAAATTACATAAAAAAAAAAGACAATAGATAGTAGACTTACTATATCAAAATTATCTTTACATCTATATCAATATGTCAACTTTTTTATTATTCTTTTCAAAATTATTTAATGCTTTTTTAAAATCATTATTAATTATTAAGTATACATTTCTAACTAATAATTCAGGTTTTTCTTTCATACCATTTTTTATCCAATCTGATGTTATTGCAATAAACGATAATGTAAAGTATTTAGAAATAAAATCAATATCTTTCTTTTCTACATTTAAATTTTTTGATTGCTTAATAATAACATTTTCTACATAAGGAAATAATGAATTATATAAAAAGTTATCAACATACTCTCTTTCAATTGTCTTATATATATTTGATACCACATCTTTATGATTATATATCAATCTAAGAATATATAAATAAACAAACTTCCAATCTTCTAAATCTTTATAAGTATTAGTAACCATTTTATATGAATTTGTGCATATTGTTTCAACTACTTCGTATAAATCATTAAAATGATAATAAAATGCTTGTCTAGATATGTTTAAATTGTCTGTAATTTCTTTAATAGTAATTTTATCAAATGTTTTTGTATTTAATAAGTTTAAAGTTTCTTTAATTATCTTTTCTTTCAAAATAAACATCTCCATTTCTTAATTATTATATCATTATATATATCAATAAAATATCATAATTTTTAATAATCAAAAAATTGGATTATATTAAAAAATTATGATCTCTTTTTTATCATTAAGGTGTTTACAATAGTAACTAAAAAAGGATAACTTTACTTGTTATCCTTAATCTTTTTCCAAACCATTTTTGTTACTTCTTCACGTCTTTTATAGAAAGACTTTTCGTTAAACCTGCTTCTTTCGTCTGGAATAACTAACATATGATTATGAATATTATCTTTATTGCTATGGGTAATCATAATAATTGTATAAGTAAATGGCCACATTTCTTCTTGAAAAGCTATACCAATATTATAAGCCTCATTTACGTTTACTGATCCTTTTGAGAAAGCTTGATAAACATGATAAGCACAAGGTGTTCTATCAAGTGAATTACCAACCATTGTATCCATAAACCATTCTTCTTTACCTTTTAATTCTTCATAACCTGATAAATCCCATTTGAAATCAATTTCCATTTTTTCATCATGAATATCATAATTTTTAATTGAATTTCGGCTTTTTTCGACATTAATGTAAAAGTCAATATTATCCTTATCTTGTTCTAAAATTTCTTGTGGATTTTTCAAATAGTTATAAATCTTCAATAAATCTTTTTTAGTTCTTACGGAGTGTACTGCAGTGGTGAACATAAGTATCACTTCCTTTTAGTGAACTATTATATAGATTTTTTCTAAAAATTCAAGTTGGAATTACGCACAACTATAATTTTCCCAGGAGGTAAATATCCTTCAGTTTCTATTTCTTTTTCAACGACACTATGAATGTAATCTTCTATTGTTATGCCATCATTTGAATATTGCATTTCAATTATATGTCCATTTACTTTTGCAAAGTATGGATTATATCCCTGGTCCAAATATTTGATTATTCTCTCTAGTGGAGTTTTTGTTCCTCCAAGATCTAAATCTTTTAATTCTGACAAACTATCCTTATCAATTTCTTCTTTTGTTTGCTCTCTACAATCAAAATAGTAATCTAAAATTTCAGTTAAATTATATTTACTTTTTAACATTTTATATTCTTTTTCACTTAAATCATATTCTTTATATTCTTTCATTTCTATCATTCCTTTCAATATAATTTTTATCTTTTAGTGGTGTTCCATATTTTATATGGTTATATTCTTTTAAGCTTAATATTTGCTTATCAACTAATCTATCAACAAGTTCTGTGAAAAATGGATCATCTTTTATTAACACCATATTGGTTAAGAATAGAATTAATGTAGTCCAAGATTCAACAGCTGCTGCAATAGCTTTCATTGCTTCTTCTAGATT
>JAFUZI010000007.1 GCA_017476705.1 Bacilli bacterium | reverse complement strand
TGATAAAGATAAAATAGGGGAGTTGGTTGTTTATGAAGAAATTTCAAAACAACCCAACAGAATTAATTGTGCATTACTACCTTTGGTAGCAGTTGAAAAAATGTTGGAGGAATTGAAAAATGAAAAGTAAAATTAAGACAGATAAGCTTCATTTAGCTCAATATCGTTATTATGAAGTGGGAAAGGGAAGTGAAATACCACCTATTTCGGCTTATTGTATTTTAGCTGAAGTTAATGGTAGTTATTATAATGTTTTAAATCCATTTTTAGAATTACCTGTATATGGTAGATCTAATGTATCTAATACTACAAGAGATGGTGAATATTTTGGTAGTAAAATAGTACTAAAGTCTGGAGAAGAAAAAGATGGACTTTGTTATATAATGGAATTTGGAAACATGGAAAAGAAATTTAAAAATAAAGAAGTTAGTGTTGATGATATTGAAAGTTATGTGTTTAATTCTCCTTTGTTTTTTTGGGATAGGTTAGATATTTTAGAAGAAAAAGGAGATATTTCTAAAGCTTTCTTGTCTTATTCTAAAGGATTAAAAAAAGATTATTTAATGAAAGAAAAGTTTTCAGAATATCTTGAAGCACATGATAAAAATTATGTTTTAAAGAAATAGAAATAAGGTGATGTTATGGAAGTAGTTGGTTTGGATTTAAGAAAAGTCAAAGCAATTTCTTCTATTAAAAAAGAAGATGATTGGGTAAGAGATTATCGAATTGATAGTTATAAGAAATTTAAAAAAATTGGAATGCCTAGTTTTGGTCCGAAAATAGATTTAGATTTTTCTAAGATAATTTATTATAAAAATGATAGTTTAGATGAAAAAATTAAAGATGATTGGAATAATGTTTTAAAACCAATTGTGGATGATTTGGATTCTGTTGGTGTAAGAGAAGCTGAGGAACACATGGGTGGTATGGGAGTTCAATGGGAAAGTGAAGTAATATACCATTCGATGATTGAAGAAATCAAGGAAAAGAAAGTTATTTTTACATCAATTGAGAGAGCAATGAAGGATTATCCTGAACTAGTAAAAAAATATTTTGGAAAAATAGTATCAAATGCCGATAATAAGTTTGCGGCATTAAATGGGGCTGTTTTCAGTGGTGGTAGTTTTATTTATGTTCCACCTCATACAAAATTAGATAGACCATTACAGAGTTATTTTAGAATTAATAGTCGTAACATGGGACAATTTGAAAGAACTTTGATTATTGTAGATGATGATAGTGATTTGCATTATATAGAGGGATGTACGGCTCCTAGTTATAGTGAAAGCAGTTTACATGCTGCGGTTGTTGAAATATATGTAGGTAAAGGTAGTAAGTGTCGTTATTCTACTGTTCAAAATTGGGCTAATAATGTTTATAATTTAGTTACTAAAAGAGCTTTAGTTGATGATTTTGGAACAATGGAATGGATTGATGGGAATATTGGAAGCAAAGTTACTATGAAGTATCCGGCATGTATTTTAAAGGGAGATTATTCTGAAGGAACATGTATTACTATTAGTTTAGCTTCTAAGGGACAGATTCAAGATACCGGAGCTAGAATGATTCATTTGGGAAAACATACTAAGAGTAATATAGTATCTAAGAGTATTGCAAGGAATGGTGGTAATAGTACTTATCGTGGTAAAACCCACATTGGTTCTTCTAGTGATTATAGTATTGCCAATGTTAAATGTGATACTTTAATATTAGATAGTAAATCTAAAAGTGATACTATACCTGTTAATACTTGTGATAATACTTTAAGTTCTATTGAACATGAAGCAACTGTTTCTAAGATAAGTGAAGAAAACTTATTTTATTTAATGAGTAGGGGTATTTCTCATGAGAGAGCTATGGATTTAATAATACTTGGGTTTATTGATAAATTTAGAGAAGAGCTTCCTATGGAATATGCAGTTGAATTAAATCAATTAATTAAGAGAAATTTATAATTTTGTTAATTATAAATTTTTTTTATTTGAAAAAATAAAATTCTTTAGGGAATTTATTTTTTTTATTAAAATACTGGTTTGAATTATGAAAAATGGCTGTTTGCATATACTAAAATAATATACTAATATACCTTCCGAAGGAGGTGAAATATGCTCAATCAAATAATCTTAGTTGGTAGACTTACTAGAGATATTACTGTAAATAAAAGTGAAAATGGAGTTAAGGTTTGTACTATTTCTTTAGCAATTCCTCGTAGTTTTAAAAACAGTGAAGGAACTTATGATACTGACTTTATAGATTGTGTTGCGTTTGACTCTATTGCGGAAAATACTCGAGAATATTGTAGTAAGGGGGATATTGTTGGAGTTAAAGGAAGAGTTCAATCAAGAGTAATAGAAAGCGATGATAAAAAAGAAACAGTAATGGAAATTATTTGTGAGAAAATTACTTTTTTATCAAGTAAAAAACCAGAAGAAACAGAATAATCTGGTTTTTTCTTTAGGAGGTTAAATATTATGGAATTAAAAGTAGAAAATCATGTTATCAATTATGTGAAAATAGATGATGAAGATTATATATCTATAACTGATATGCTTAAATCAAAAAATGGTAATTTCTTTGTAACAGATTGGTTAAGAAATAGAAATACTATAGAATTTTTAGGTATTTGGGAAGAACTTCATAATCCAAATTTTAATTATGGCGAATTCGCCATAATTAAAAGTCAAGCAGGGTTAAATAGTTATAAGATTAGTGTTAAAGAATGGGTTGAGAAAACAGGTGCTGTGGGAATTATATCAAAAGCCGGTAGATATGGTGGAACATATGCACATAAAGATATCGCTTTTGAATTTGGAATGTGGATTAGTCCAAAATTTAAATTGCTTTTAATTAAAGATTTTGAAAGATTGAAGAAAGAGGAACAAAGTATGCTGGGGTGGAGTGCTAAACGGGAATTATCTAAAATTAATTATAAAATACATACCAGTGCTATTAAAAATAATTTAATACCTACCAAATTATCTAAAACTCAAATTAATCATATTTATGCTGAAGAAGCAGATGTATTAAATATGGCTTTATTTGGTCAAACTGCTAAAGAATGGAGAACAAATAATCCTGAACGAGATGGAAATATTAGGGATTATGCATCTATAAATGAATTAATTTGTTTAGCTAATTTGGAAAATATAAATTCAGTATTGATTAGTGATGGTCTAAGTCAATCAATGAGACTTGAACAATTGAATAAAGTAGCAATATCTCAAATGCATATATTAAACAATACTGATACGGATTTAATGAATAATTATTGAAGATTATATAATTTGATTATTATTAAAAATATAAGAAACTTCTGTTTCTTTTTTTTTCTTATTTGATATGGTATAATTCTTTTAGATAGGGTGAGTATATGAATGTTATAGTTAGAAAATATGAAGATGAAGATTATGATTCTGTAAATAGAATTTTACTTGAGTCATTTAATTTGGAAAAAAGTACTGCTAATAGTGATTGTATTGAATTAGTTGCGGTAAGTGATGATAATGTTTTAGGGTATTTAGTTTTAACAAAAGTATATGATTGTGTAAAAGGAAAGTATTATATGCTTATGGATTATGTTTGTGTAGATTCTAAGTATAGAAGATTAGGAATTGGAAAGAAGCTAGTTAATTATGCATTGGATTATTGTGAAAGGGAAGGTGTAATGTATCTAGATCTTTCTAGTAGAACATTTAGAGTTGAAGCACATAAATTATATGAAGCATGTGGCTTTATTAGAAGAGATTCTTATATATACCGAAAGGAGTTTTTATGATTATAGATATAATTAATAAAAAAAGACTTGGTTTAGAATTAAGCTATCAAGAACTTGATTATTTTTTTAATGGTTATTTAAATGGAGATGTTGCGGATTATCAAATGTCTAGTTTACTTATGGCTATTTGTATAAATGGTATGAGTGATGAAGAAATATTTGCTTTAACTAAGATATTTATAGATAGTGGAGATACCTTAGATTTATCATTTATTCCTGGAAATAAAGTAGATAAACATTCTACGGGAGGAATTGGTGATAAAACAACTTTAGTTATTGCACCTATTGTTGCTTCATTAGGAGTTAGTGTTGTTAAGATGAGTGGAAGAGGTCTTGGTTATACTGGAGGAACTATTGATAAGTTAGAAAGTATTCCAGGATTTAGAATTGATTTAGATGATTCAGAAATAATTAAACAAGTGAGTGATATTGGAGTTGTTGTTACAGGGCAGACAAAAGATTTAGTTCCTATGGATAAAGTTATATATGCTCTTCGTGATGTTACTGGAACTGTTTCTTCTATTCCTTTAATTGCGTCTAGCATAATGAGTAAAAAAATAGCTGGTGGTGCTGATAAAATATTAATCGATATTAAAGTTGGAAGTGGAGCGTTACTTGATAATATTCGTGATGCGAAAAAGTTAGAAGAATTAATGATAAAGATTGGTAAAGTTTATAATCGAGAAGTAAGATGTATTATTAGTGATATGAATACTCCACTAGGAATGAATGTTGGTAATGGATTAGAAGTTTTAGAGGCTATAAGTGTACTTAAGGGTGAATGTCATAATCAAGGTTTTGTTGATTTATGTGTTTTACTCGCAACTAATATGGTAAGTATGGGTTTAGATATTTCTATGGATGAAGCTGAAAAATTAGTGTTGGATAGTATAAAAAGTGGAAAAGCTTATAATAAATTTTTAGATCTAGTAAAATATCAACGTGGAAATATTGATAAAATAATAATTAGTAAAAATACTTTAGAAGTAAAGGCAAAATCTAATGGAGTAGTAGAAGCAATTGATGCTTTAGAAGTTGGTAAATTATCTTTAGATTTAGGTGCTGGTAAAGTAAAAAAAGAAGATAAAATAGATTATGGTGTAGGAATTGTATTAAATAAAACTGTTTCTGATAAAGTAAAAAAAGGAGATGTTTTATATACAATTTATTACTCTAAGAAAATTCCTAAACTAGATAATTATAAGATATTTACTATTAAGTGATTTATGTTATAATATGATTAAAGTAGGGTGATTATATGGAAAAGATTTATATGGAAGAGTATCAACAAGATAATAATGATAATAATAGTTCTAGAAATATTCTTTCTTTAGCTTTATGCGTTTTTTCTATAATGCTTTTAGTTTTTTTGGGTGTTGTTGGAGTTCAAAATAATACTGTTAGTTATGCTGTACCTAGTGAGAGTCCTTCACAGTTAACTATTCATAAAACTAGTGATTTTTATGTAGAGGCTTATAATAGTTCTGATAGTTCTAAAAAAATTAGTGTTCCTATATATTTTAGTGATACAGAAAAGAAGAATCCTGTTTTTAGTATAGAGAAAAATAATACTAATTATCCTGTTGATAATAGTATTTATTCTAAAGGAAATACAGTTAATGATTTGGGATTACAATATATTATAAATAATAGTTATTTAGGTGGTAAAAAATTCTTAAATGGAGCTAGTGACTATTATGAGATGTTTTTAACACAAGTAGCAATTTGGGTTTATTTAGATTCTGTTTATCCTGATAATAATACTTATAAAGTAGATGATAGTTTAATAAATATTTTAAAAAATTGTAATACTTATACATATACTGGAAATAGTACTCCATATACTGATGCAGTTACAAGTGAAGGTAATACTTACTTAAAGAAGGTGGAAACATTAGTTAATGAAGCAATTGGTATTAGAAATGAAAAGAGTTTAGCTGTATTAAAGAATGATGTTGATTTAGTTAAATCTAATGATGGTAAGTATTATCGTACTTCAGTAATTACGGTTGTTGGTAACGCAGCATTAAACCTTAAAAATTATTCTATAAAAGTAAGTGGTGTTGATGGGGTTAATGTTGTTAATGAAAATGGTGAAAAGTTAAAATTAGATAATGTTAATGCTGGTGTAAAGTTTTATGTCTTAATACCTAGTAGTGAAATTAGTAATGAAGTTAAAAATTTAAAAGTAGAAGTAACTGGTCATTTTAATGAATTGTTATTAAATGAATATACTAGTAATAATTTACAAAAACTTATTTATCCTACAGATAATAATAGAGATATAGTTAGTGAGTTAAATATTGAAGTAGTAGGGGCTCCTGATACTAAGATTAGTTCATCTAAAACATTTTATTTTATAGGTGTTATTGTTTTAATTTGTGGTATGGGTATGATTTTAGTAAATAGTAAGAGTGAAATTAGAGAATAATTATTCTCTTTTTTTTTAAAAACTGTTTGCTTTTATTATTTTTATGTTATAATGTATTTATAAGGTAAGGTGATTATATGAGATTAAGTCAAAGAAGAAGAAAGGAAAGAATTGATGTCGGTGTATTGTTTTCATTTGTATTCTCAATGTTAGCAGTATTGTCATTATCTCTATATGGTGTTGTGAATGTTCAACAATCTAAGGTTAGTTATGCTTATACTGTTCCTATTGGGGAGGTTGGAGATTCATTTGAATTTTATGTTAGACCATGGGATACTGTTGGTTTAAGAAGTTTTACCACGGGATCTAATACTGGTACTTTTAAAATTCCTATGTATTATGCAGATCGTGAATATAAGCAACCAGTATTTTGTGTTGAAAAGCAGGCTTCTGTTGATTCTGGAGTTACCTATAATAAAAATAATACAATTGTCGATTATAAATTATTGTATTTATTAAATAGTGGGTATTTTGCAGCTAAAAAAATATTACCGGATCAAGTTAGTAATAATTATACAGAAACTTGGGTTGCTCAAACAGCAATTTGGTTGTATTTGTATGAAACAGATCCTTCAAATGCAAACAACGCATTTAGTGAAGATGAACTAACAAATATTCAAAATGCACAAGGTATTTACTACATAGATGAAAATAGTCGTGAACAAGTTGTTTCTGTTCCAAATTTGTATTCATATGTTAGAAAAGTTGTTGATGAAGCAAAGACAAAAACCGGTGTTAAAGAATTATATCTTAATAAAGAAAGTGATGATTTAACGTTAAATGGTGATTGGTATTGGACTTCTGAATTTGGAGTTAGTTCTGAGGAGGGTTCTGAATTATTAGTTTACGATATTAATGTTAATGGTATTGAAGGAGCTAAAGTAGTAGATGTTGAAGGTAATGATATGCAAACTACTTCAGTTCAAAAGGATAAAAAATTTAGAGTGTTAGTTCCAAAAAGTAGTGTTACTACTACTGCTCAATCTTTAACTATTTCTGTCAAAGGACATTTTAATGGATTAGATGGTGATTATTTTACTGGAGTTTCTACTTCAGGATCTGCTTTACAAAAAGTAATAACCGTTACAGGAAAGAAAATTGAAATAGAAAAAGGTACTTCTATTGAAGTAGTTGGTGCTCCAGATACTGCTAAAAATGCTATTCAAATTCTATATTTCATTGGACTTATTATATTGTTAAGTGGTGTAGGAATTATCTATGCAAATGCTAAACCAGTTCAAGTTAAGCAATAGAGTCAAAAAGAGCCAAGTCTTAACGATTGGCTCTTTATTTATTTTCGTTGGATTTATTTTTCTTACTTTTAATTATTTTCTAAAGCTTAGAGATGAAGTTTATTCTGATATGAAAATTGCGATGATGGATGATGAACCTGTTAAAATAGAAAATGTTGTAGAAGAGGCTCCTGTATTAGAAAATGTGGAAGTAGAAGAGGAAAAGCCTACAAATTATGTTGTAGATTATAGTAAATATTTTGGGGTATTAGAGATACCTAAAATTGGTCTTAAGAGGGGTTTTTATAATGTAGATAATCGCTATAATAATATTCAATATAATGTTACTATGGCTAATGGAAGTACTATGCCTGATGTTCATGGGGGAAATTTAATATTAATGGCTCATTCAGGAGATGCTTATATTTCATATTTTGCATATTTATGGAGATTAAATATTGGTGATAGTGCTTTTGTTACATATAATGGGTATAGGTATGAATATAGAATAGTTGATATTTATGAAGTCCCTAAGAATGGAATAGTTAGAATAAGAAGGAATTTAGGACAAACTACTTTGACAATGATTACGTGTACTAAAAATAATGATTATACACAAACTGTTTATATTTCAGAGTTAGTTGGCTAGGAGGTGATAAGTATGAATTTATCTTTATTTGAAAAGTTTGGAATAGTATTTAAATATATATTTTCATCTTTTCTTTCAATAGAGATGTTTATACTTAGCCTTCTTTTATTTATAATATTAGTATTTAATTTAAAAAGAAAAAATAAGTTTATACAGATGGCTGCGATTGATATATATATAGGTTTTATTATTGGTATTTTGATTAGTTATAATACTTATGTTAAAAGTTGTATTCATTCTTTTTCAAAACTTATAATGAATTATATATATTTTCCATCTACTGTTGTATATTTCTTTATAATATTATTTGTTACTATAATGATGATTTATACTTTATTTAGTAAGAAATTAACTAATTTTAAGAAGATATTTAATTATAGTTTTTTTAGTATATTATATTTTTTCTTTATGTCTTTTATAGCTTTAGCAACTTATGATGCTGTTGATTTATTAGATATTACTAAGTTATATGATAATGAAACTATATTATCGATAGTACAAATTAGTAATTTTATATTAGTTATATGGATTTTATATACTTGTTTTTATCATTTGTATTTGTATTTTAAAAAGAAATATGATTAAAAGGATTGGTTTTTACCAATCCTTTATTATTGTTGCATAATATTCTTCAAAAGATATATTCTTATCATGAATGTATTTAGCGGCATCTATTCCTACATAGCGATAGTGCCATGATTCATATTGATATTTAGTTTCATTTTCTTTATCTTTTGGAAATCTTAAGATAAATCCAAATTCATGAGCATGTTCTTGCATCCAATTAAATTCTTTTGTTTTTTCAAAATTAGTATAATCTTCTTTTCCATTATATACATCTACTGCAAGACCGGTTTGATGTTCAGAATGACCTGGTCTTCCAGAATAAGTATCGGCTTCTTCTTTACCATCTTGTTTAACATAGCGATTATATAAATTAACTTGGTAGTTATAACTTCTATATGTTGACATGGCAATTATAGAAAGTCCTTCTTTTTTGGCAGATTTTGCTAAAGATTCAAAGGCTTCTTTCGCAACATTTACCATACTCATTCCAGATAATGCATAATTTTGATTTATTTTTTCTAAATTTTCTGGGACATAATTTTCATCTAAATAATAGTATTTGTTTACTAATACTTTTTCATTATTGAGATTTTTGGCAGGAATAATATCTTGATAAACTTCTTTATCTAAATTCATATTTACTTCAATTATTACTCTTTCTATTTCTTTATTAGGATTATTATTTTTATAAGTAATATATCTATCTATGTAAGAATTATTAAAGTAGTCAATCCTTTCATTAATAGTATCTAATTCTTTTAATCTTTGATCTTTAGTATCTTCAACTGGTTCTTCT
>JAFUZI010000006.1 GCA_017476705.1 Bacilli bacterium | reverse complement strand
CTCCTAAATCTTTTAGAGATTTTTCAGTTTGATTAAGTAATTGTTCTGCTTCATTTCTAAGATCTGCTTCTTCTTTTCTCTTTTGATCTGCTTCTCTATTTGCTTCAGCTTCTTTAACCATTCTATCGATTTCTTCATCTGATAAGTTAGTTGAAGATGTAATTGTGATTGATTGTTCTTTTCCTGTTCCTAAATCTTTAGCTTTAACATTTACAATACCATTAGCATCTATATCAAATGTAACTTCGATTTGAGGTACTCCTCTTGGAGCAGCTGGAATATTAGTTAATTGGAAACGTCCAAGTGTTTTATTATCACTAGCCATTGGTCGCTCACCTTGTAATATATGAATATCTACAGCTGGTTGATTATCTACAGCAGTTGAGAATACTTGTGATTTACTTGTTGGAATTGTTGTATTTCTTGGAATTAATACTGTACATACATTACCTAATGTTTCAATACCAAGTGATAGTGGTGTTACATCTAATAGTACGATATCATCAACTTCACCAGTTAATACACCACCTTGAATAGCTGCACCCATAGCAACTACTTCATCAGGGTTAACTCCTTTAGATGGTTCTTTACCAAGTTCAGCTTTAATTAAATCAACAACTTTTGGAATACGAGTAGATCCACCTACTAATAATATTTTATCAATATCATTCTTAGTTAAGTTAGCGTCTTTTAAAGCATTTCTAACTGGTTCCATAGTAGAATCTAATAAATCAGAAATTAAGTCTTCAAATTTAGCACGAGTTAAATTAACTTGTAAGTGAAGTGGTCCAGCTTCTGATTGAGTTATAAATGGTATAGATACTTCTGTTGAAGTCATACCAGATAAATCTTTTTTAGCCTTTTCTGCAGCATCTTTAACACGTTGCATAGCCATTTTATCATTTGATAAGTCAATTCCGTTTTCACGTTTAAATTCACTTACTAAATAATCCATTACACGGTTATCGAAATCATCTCCACCTAAATGGTTATTACCACTAGTAGAAAGTACTTCAAATACACCATCACCAAGTTCTAGAATAGATACATCGAATGTACCTCCACCTAAGTCATAAACTAAGATTTTTTCATTTTTATCTTGTTTATCTAAACCATAAGCTAAAGCTGCAGCAGTTGGTTCATTGATAATTCTCTCAACTTCTAATCCTGCTATTTTACCAGCATCTTTTGTTGCTTGTCTTTGAGAATCATTAAAATATGCAGGAACAGTAATTACTGCTTTTGTAACAGTTTCTCCAAGGTAAGCTTCTGCAGTTTTCTTTAAGTCTCCTAATATCATTGCAGATATTTCTTGTGGTGTATAGTCTTTTCCATTAACGTGTACTTTTTCGTTTGTACCCATTAATCTTTTAATTGAATATACTACATCTGGATTAGTAATCATTTGGTTTTTAGCTTTAATACCAACGATTGTCTCTCCACCTTTAAATGCAACTACTGAAGGTGTAGTTCTATTTCCTTCTGGATTAGCTATTACTTTAGCTTCTCCTGATTCATAAATTGCGACACAACTATTTGTTGTACCTAAGTCAATACCTATTGTTTTACTCATATTATCCTCTCCTTTATTCGCTTACTTTAACCATTGCTGGTCTAAGTACTTTATCTTTTAAAATGTAACCTTTTCTTAAAACTTCAATAACCATTCCAGGTTCCATATCACAAGACTCTGTCATTACAGCTTGATGATAAGCGGGATCAAATGGTTTATTATTCCCATCTATTGCTTTTACTTCATATTTTTCTAATATACTAATTAAATTAGCGTAAATCATTTTAAATCCAGATAAGAATTTAGAAACTTCATCAGTTAAATTATTGTCATCCATTTTTATAGCAGATTCAAATGTATCAATAATAGTAAGCATATCAGATACTATTTCTTCATCTTTATATTTAAGCATACGAGATATCTCTTCATCTTTTCTTTTACGATAATTAATATTATCTGCTTTACTTTTTAAAAGCTCATTTTCTAAATTGCTTACTTTACCTGTTAGCTCTTCAATAGTAGATTTAAGCTCTAAAACTTTCTTATCTTCCTTTTTATTCTTTTTCTCTTTCTTTTCTTCATTTAAATTTATTTCTTCAGTGTTTTTCATTTAATCACCTATTTTTCTATATTTTCTTTGATGTAATTTAGAAGTGTTGTTACGCGGTCATATTCCATTCTTTTAGGACCAATCAAAGCAATCGTACCTTCTTCTCCATTTACATTATATTTTGTTTTTATAATAGTCATATCATCATCAAATTCATTTTCACTACCAATATATATGTTAACGCCATTTCCCTCTTCATTTATTTTGTTTATCAAACTTTTATCTTCAAATTTATCTAAAATATCTTTTACTTTTTCCAAATTATTAAATTCAGGCTGTTTTAACATATTATTTCTTTTATGAACTCTAACTTCTCTATCTTCCTTAAATTCATTAAATACATTATATAATGCATCGAATATCGCTTTTTGTTGTTTTACGGAAGCACCTATTTGAGGTTTTACTTCAAGCTCTAATTTCATACTTACTTCATCAATTGGTGTACCTATAATAAATTTATTTATCAAATCTACAGTTTGTTTGATTTCGAGTGCAGATACTCTCTCTTCAATTTTCGTATTTCTACTTTCTACATGTCCTTTATCAGTAATAACAATTGCAACTACAGTATCTTCACTTATTGGTACAACTTCTACTTTACTTATTTTATTTTCATTTGATGATTTACCAAGTACAATTGACGTATAATTTGTCAAATCAGATATAATTTCCATACTTTTTACTATTGCATCAGAAAGTTGTAATGACTTATTTTCAAATATCCTTTGAAGTGTAAGTACATCTTCACCAGTTAGTTCTTTTGGACGCATTATATTATCTACATAATATCTATATCCTTTTTCACTTGGAATTCTTCCTGATGATGTATGAGTTTTTTCTAAATAACCCATATTTTCCAAAGAATTCATTTCGTTTCTTATTGTTGCACTAGAGCATTCTAGAAAATCACATAAAGCTTTTGACCCGATTGGCTTAGCTGTTTTAATATATTCTTCAACAATAAGCTTTAAAAGTTTGCTTTGTCTTTCTGGAATCATTACATCACCTCTTTTAGCACTCTATATCCCTAAGTGCTACCATCATTATACTAGTATATGTTAGCAATGTCAATATATGAGTGCTAATTTTTAAAAAAAATAAAAAAGTAAGTTAAACACCTACTTCTTTTTTTAATTTATTTTTTATTCTTTGAAGAGCGTTATCGATTGCTTTAGGTTCTTTTTCTAAAATCTCAGCAATCTCTTTATACGAAAATTCACTTATTTTAAGTTCAAACACTTGAAGCTCAAAATCAGTCAAAACTGTTTTAGCAATTTTCATCATTTCTTGTTTTTTCTCTTCATTTAATAATATTTTTTCTGGATTTGATGTATCATTTTTAAAAGCATATTCTAAATCACTAAAAGTCGAATCAATAGAAATTGCTTCATTTAAAGCTTTTTGTCTATTTCTGCTTGCAGCAATTACAGCAGAAATTATTTTTCTTTCAATACAAAGCTTAGCATATGTATAAAATAATGCATCAGCATTTGAATCAAATGAATCTATTGCTTTTGAAAGACCAAGCATTCCTTCTTGTATTAAGTCATTTAATTCAAGTCCTGATTTTTTCCCATATTTATACATCTTTTTAGCTATTTTATATATAAGAGGTTCATATTTTTTATATATTATATTATTAGCATCTTCATTATTTTCTTTAATATAATCTAATAGTTCATAGTCATTATAATCTCTATAATCCATTTCTAACCCTCATAGCCTCAAATACAATTATACCGGTTGCAACTGATGCATTTAAACTATTTACTTTACCATTCATTGGAATAGATGCTATAAAATCACAATTTTTTAAAGTTAATTCTGATATACCTTTTCCTTCATTTCCAGTTATTATGCATGTTTTTCCTTTATAATCAATCTTTGTATAACAAGTTCCATCCATATCTGTTCCAACAATCCAATATCCAATATCTTTTAAATATTTAATTGTTTGATTTAAATTAGTTACTCTTATTATATTCATATTATTAATTGCACCAGTACTTGTTTTAATAACTGTTGAATTTACTTCACATGCCCTATCTTTTGGAATAATAATAGCATCTACTCCTGCAGCTTCGCATGTTCTTATAATTGCGCCAAAATTATGTGGATCTTCTATATGATCAAGCATAACAATTAATGCATCTTCTTTATCACTAAGTATACTAATATCTGCATATTTATAATCTTCAACATCCAAAATTACTCCTTGATGTAGTCCATCAACTATTTTATCCATTTCATATTTTTCTAGATAATTAAATTTCAAATTAGTATTTTTAAGACCATTTAATAAATCTATATCATCGAATCCTTTTGACAAATATATTTTATTTATTTTATTTTTTGCTTCAAGCGCTGATTTAACAACATTTTTTCCATATATGTACATTTTATCCCTCCAATATAAAGTTCATAATTTCATCTATTCTAGCATTATTTTTTTCTAAATATAAATATCCAATTAAAGCCTCTAATCCAGTCGAATTTTTATAAGTAATTATATCAGTTGATTTAGAAGAATGACTTTTATGATTTCTTGCTCGTTTTACAATATTTATCTCATCTATAGTTAAAAAATTAGCATCAATCATTTTATTTAAAAAATTAGCCTGAGATTTAGCACTAACAAAACCAACAGATTCTTTTTGAAGTTCATTTACTTTAACTATATTTTTATTTAAAAGATATTTTCTAACATAAAGTTCATATACAGCATCCCCAAGATAAGCTAGTGCAAGTGAATTTAAAATCATTTAATCTTACTAATCCTTAATGTATAACCAAATGGCTTAAGTATTTTTAATAAAGTATTTATTTGAGGATGTTTCTTTCTATTTTCTATTGTTGCTATCATTTCTCTGACAACACCAGATTGATTTGCCATTTCTTTTTGAGTCAATCCTAAATCATTTCTTAATTTTATAAAATCACATATTAAATCATATTCTAAATCAAGTGTATTTTTTTCTTCCATAAAATCACCAAATATATTGTATAACAAAAAAATAAAGTAGTCAATTGGTTACTTTATTTTTCTATTGCTTTTTGAAGTTTTAAAGATAGTTTCCTATTACATTCTTCTATATCAGATGGAAGATACGTTCTTAAAACAAGCATTATTTTAAGTAATTCTGGTGATGTTATTAATAATTTTTTTAAAATATTTAATTCTTCTTTTTTAAAATAAGGATTAACGTCATTCATATATTTCATAAATTCTTTTGAAAATGGATTTATATTTGCATTACACCATGGTTTAATATTAAATAATCCATAACTATGCAATATTTTAGAATTTTCTTTTTCAATCTTAATCTCATCAAATCCAAGTTGACGATATTTTGGATTATAGAATGCTTTTGATTCTAAATTGTTAAATAAATATGGATATGTTGACATATTATATCTGCTTGGCATAATTGATGTTTCATTATTAAATATTATATTAAATAAATCTTGATCTGGAAATGTTATTTCAATATTAGTATTAGATAAAGTGTTTTTTATTCTATACTCAGCATCAAGTTCTTTCCATTTTTTAGTATTAAAATATATTACTCCACTGTTAAAATACTTATCCAAGTTAAGCTTAGATATATAATATGATTTAAGTGTTGCATCTTCAAGGCATGCTGATACGATATTATCTTTATATTTAAGTAAGCCTCTTAAGTCATCCTTAATTATGGTATCTGAATCAATATATAAAATACTTTCTATATCATTATCACTACTTATTATATCTGGGAATACTAATCTTGCATTAGCAATTTGTGTCCCACGCCATGATGGAATATTCAACTTATTAATATCATAATCTTCAAGCTTATAAAAATATACTAAAACATTTTCAAATATATCTAAAAATTTTTTAATTTTATCATAATCTTTATTAGTAAATTCAGATGTAACAATATATAAATTTATTTTATCAAATTTACTATTTTTAATAAGAGAATATACAGATGTAAGCATTATATCAATGTATAAATTATTAATTGTATATAGTATATTCAATTTAAATCACCCATCTTTATGAGGTTTATTATAGCATACACATAAAAAAAATAAAACAATAAATAGTTTTATTTTTTTATTTAATTATATTAAATTATTAATTTAAAATGTTGACTATTTTATTACAACTTCACAAGTATTTTTAAAATCAAGTTTTTTAATCAATGATAATAATTCCTCATATTTTAAAGATTTATTTTCATCATATATATCAGTTATTACTTCATTAGTATCTAATATATCGTTAGTTATTTTATTATTAATGCTATAAATATTATCACTCATAAATATATTTGATGCAAGAATTACCTTTTTCTTTCTGTTAAAATCATTTAGTGTTATATCATTACCTATATATTTTTCTATAGTTTTAACTAATTTTGCAGGATTTTTAGTTTCAGCCATAAGAGTAACTAAAAAATGTTTATCAGTTTTACTTATCATAAAATCTATTCCATCATCACATAATTTAGATGCTTCTATTTCTTCTTCAAAGTCTGATACGCTACCATACAATGCATCAAAATAAATAGTTAAATACTTCATTATAAATCTTTTCTTTAAATTAATGTTAGATATATTTAATTTATATGAAAAATATAATTTTGGAATTGATAAGTTCATATTAATAATATCTTTTTCTTTAGCAACCTTATCTGGTTCATCAAATAAAAGTTTCTCAACATCATAGTGTTTATATTCTTTTTTAGAAATATTTTCATCGACAATTGAGAATACCTCATCAGGATCAACATTTCCAGTGACTACCAAAAACATGTTAGATGGTTGATAAAAAGCTTTATAGCAAATATCTAAATCTTCCTTGGTTGTCTTACTAACGCTTTCCTCACTACCTATTACTTTTACTTTAATTGGATGATTAACAAATGAGTTTTCTAAAGTTTTATTATAGCCAACTCTTCCAATATCATCATTACCCATTTTTATTTCCTGTATTATAATACCTTTTTCTTTTTCAACATTTTGATCAGTAAAATAAGGTTCACTTACAAAATTAAGCAGTGTATTTAAATTTTCTTTAAAATGTGTTGGCCCTGCAAAAAGATAAGAAGTCCTATAATTTGAAGTATTTGCATTTGCTTGAGCACCATTTTGATCAAATATAGTAAAAGGATCTATTCCATCAATTTGTTCAAACATTTTATGTTCTAAGAAATGAGCAATACCATCTGGAGTTGTAACCGTATTTCCATCAATTATAAATTTAGTATCAACTGAACCATAGTTAGAAGTTAGAGTTACATATATATTATTAATATTATCTTTTGGTACTACAAAAACTCTAAGACCATTATCCATTGTCTTTTCATAAAGCTTTAAACCTAATTTTTTGAACTCTTTCAATCTATTCACCTTCTAACATATATATTGTATTTAATTTAACTTTATTAGCTATATCAATTACCATATTTTTATCAACTTCATCAATTTTCTTAATTCTATCAAGAAGAAGATCGGTATTTAAATATTCATGTGATATATAATTATTCATAATACTTGCCTCACTATCAAGCATTTCAATACAACTATTTTTATATATCATTCTTGCTTTTTCTATATCTGAATCACTAAAGTCTCCATTTTTCATTTTATTCATGCATTCATTAATTAATTTTATAGTTTTATCTTTATTTTTTGCATCTATACCAGCTCTTATTGTAACTAAATTAGATATTACATTATATGATGATGAAATATGATAACATAGTGAATTTTGTTCTCTTACTGTTTTAAAAAGTAATGAATCCCCACTACCTCCTAATATAAATGAGTAGAAATTAAGTACATACTGTATTTCAAACATATCTGTTGTATCAACAGTACAGCCAATCACTAATCTACTTTGATTTATATGTGATTTTTCTGTTTTCTCTTTTATTTTTTTAGTATTTAGTTTTATGAAATGTGAATCACTTGTCTTATTAGAATTAACACGTACAAAGTTCTCCTTAAATAAAGAAACTATATCTTTATCAGCTATATTTCCAATAACTACTATATCAATAATATCTTCTTCTATAACAGATTTATAATATTTATATAAATCTTGTCTTGTTATTTTATTTAAATCTTTTAAATAACCACATCCTCGATACGCTATTGGATTTTTCTTATCCATTACTTCAAGCATTCTTTGATAGCTATAATTTGGAGGATAATCTTTAAAAGTATTTATTTCATTTTTTAAAATACGTTTTGACAAATTAAAACCATACTCATTAAAACTATTATTTTTAACATCTGGATTTAGTAATAGTTCCAGTAAAAATAATATCGATTTTTTATTCATTCCTTCTTCTGTAAATTCTTCATTTAAAAAAGTGGATTTAAAACTCAATATATCATAATTTCCTGATGTAAATGTATTACTAGTAATAGATATACCGTATAAATCTTCCACTTCCATATCAATAAGCCTACGACTTGGATATTTCATTGAAGACTCAAGTAATGTATCAGATAAAAGTCTTCTAATAGTCATATCCTCTTTTTTTATTTTACGTTTAAAATTAATCATTACACTAATTTTTTTAAATCTATCAGTATTTATAATATGAAGATTATATTTATCTAAATCATATTTTTTATACTTCATATATACCTCCTTAAAGTGTATTTAAAGCGATTTCTATCATATCTAAAAATTTATTTTGTCTTTCTTCACTTGTTGTTGTATCACCTGTAACTAAGCTATTTGAAATAGTAAGTAGACATGCTGCTTCTTTACCTAATAATCTTGCTTGATTAAAAAGTGCGAATGATTCCATTTCTACACAAGCACATCCTTTTTCTTTATATAAATCACTATAATTATCATTAAATTTATAAAATACATCTGATGAATGAACACATACTTCTTTTATATTTATATTTAATGAACTCCCTGCAGCAATTATTTTATTATTTAATTCATCACTACCTTTTATAGTATCTATTTTTTCTTTATTTTGTACATATGCAAAATTAGAATCTGTATAAACACTATTTGCAAGTACAGTATCATAAAGCTTTAAATCAGTTGTATAAGAACCAGCTGTACCTATTCTAATGATCCTATCTACATCATAATTTTTATATAATTCATAGGCATATATTCCCATACTACCCATTCCCATTCCACTAGACATAACAGTAACAAGTTTACCATTATAATATCCAGTATAAGCTAAATTACCTCTAACTTGATTAACTAATTTATAATCAGTTAAAAACTTAGATGCAATCATTTTAGCTCTAAGTGGATCACCAGGCATAATTACAGTTTTTGCAATTTCACCCATTTTAGCTTCGATATGTTCTGTCATATTATCACTCCTTAGTATAAACGAATATTTTTAAATCATACTACAAATCTATTATAACAAAAAAATAGAAAATAGCACAACTATTTTCTATACTTCACCAATAACGATTAAAATCATTGGTTTACACTCAGTTTCATGATATAGGTATCTTCCAAGTTTTTCTCTAATACCTAATTTAATCTTATTAAAGTCAACATAATTATCTTTTGTATTTTCTTCAATAACTTCAAGTGAAATTTTCTCAGATTCTTTAATAAGATCTATATTATCTTTTACATATATAAATCCACGTGTTAAAATTTCAGGACCAGCAATTATCTTTTTAGAAGTCTTGTCAATTGTAGCACTTACAACAACAATACCATTATCACATAAAAGTTCTCTGTCTTTTAATACTAACTCACCAACATCTCCTGAATTTTTACCATCTACTAAAATATCATCTACTTTAATTTTATCAAATGATTCAACTAGTTTACCATTTTTAAATTCAACAATATCTCCATTTAATTTTAATAATATATTTTCTTTTGGAATCCCAACTTTTTCTGCAACATATGCATTGTGTACTTGATGTCTATATTCTCCCATAACTGGAAAGTAATACTTTGGATTCATTAAGTTAATCATCATCATCAAATCTTCGCTTGATGCATGGTGTGAAAGATAATTTTTAGATAATATTTTTAAATTAACACCGAGTTTAGATATATCATCATATAACTTAGTTGATGTTTTTTCTAACCCATCATATTGAGGAGATGCAAATATAATTGTATCTTCTTCTGTTAATTTTACAAATTTATCTCTTCCATCAACAATTCTTCTAATATTAGAAAAAGGTTTTTCTCTTTCATCTGATACTAAAAGAACAATTCCATCATCATTAGCATGACTTAATCCTAGTATTTTAGTTTTATCAAAAGTCATATAATTTAAATCAATTGCAGTTGTAATCATTTTTTCTAGTTTTTTACCAAGTATTACAACTTTCCTATCAGTTTCCATTAATTCATTAAACAACTCTTGTATACGATAAAGTTGTGCATCAAAAATATTAAATAGTATTCTTGTATCAACTCTGTTTAATACTTCTTTAATAACTGGTGTTATACGGTTATTTGGAGATGTAAATCCCGATCTATCAGCATACATAGATTCACTAAGAAGGCATAATACACCTTGCTTTCCAACATATGCAAGTTTTCCTATATCTGTTTTATAAACACCTTGCATAGTAGAATCAAATACAAAATTACCAGTATATACGATTGCACCATCTTTTGTATTAATTACATATCCTACATTACCAGGAACAGAATGTGTCAAAGTTATAGGGAATACTGATACATCACCAAAGTTAATTGCTTTGTGAGGTTTTATAACCTTTAATTTAGCATTACTTATTCCCTCTTCTTCAAAATCATTTTTAATCATTTCCAAAGTAAATTCAGTTCCATAAACATTTATATTAGGCATTTCTTTTACTATATCAAGAAGCGCACCATATTGACTATCATGTCCATGTGAAATAAAAATACCTTTAATGTTTTTTTCATTTTCTTTTAGATAATCATAATTTGGAATTACATAATCAATACCAAGCATTCTATCATCAGCATACTTAAGTCCTGCATCAAGTACAAATATAGAATCATCTACATTAACAACGTACATGTTTTTTCCGTTTTCATTTAATCCACCAAGTGCAAATATTTTAATTTTACTCATAAAATCTCCTTTCTAATTTTTTTTACATAATAAAAGACTAATTAATTATACCAAAAAATAATTAATTAGTCTACTTTTTCTAAAGTGTTGCTAGATAAGCATTTATTTTTCTTTGATAGTAATTTTCAATTCTATAATCTAAATTAATATATCCAATAATTTTATTAATTACATCTTCTTCTTCAGATAATACTTTACCAAATGACAACTTTCTATTAAACTCTTTTTCTTTATTAAATCTATAATAAATAACTGGCTTAAATAAATTAATATAACTAAGTTCTAATGATAAATTATCTGTTACTAATAAATTTATATCTTCTAATTTTATCTTTCTTTTTATACTTATCATTTCTGATTTAAACTTTAAATTACTTTTGCTATAAAAATAAATTCTTGTATTAGTTTTTTTTAACATTTTAGTTAAGTTCTTATTGTTTAGTAGTTTTGTCCATCTTGATAAATAATCATCATCCATCGAATCATAAGATGGGACTACGGCAATAATGCTTTCTTTTTTCATATAATCCCCCTCAAACACTTATGGCATTTATTATAACATTAATAAACCATTTGTCAAATTAAGAAAGTGCAAGTTTAAACTCACACTTTTTAATTTGTTTTAAAGTTTTCAAATCCACTTCTTTTAAACATTTTTTCTAAATCATAATTAGAATAAAATACTATTGTTGGTCTTCCGTGAGGGCAATTAAATGGATTTTTACATTTCTTTAAGTCATGAAGTAATTCAACCAATTCTTCTTCAGATACATATTGATTAGCTTTAATTGCAAGCTTACATGCAAGCATAGTTGCGGCACTTTCATTAAATTTTTCTATATCAAATTTATCTTCTAAAGTAACAATTAACTCAATTATTCTTTTAATTGACTCTTCTGCTTGATCTTTTGGAATCCATGTAGGATGTGATTTAATAATAATTGAATTTATTCCAAACTCTTCTACATCAAATCCCATATCTTCTAAAACATTAAAATTTTCACGAAGGACTATATATTCATTAGTTGATAATTCTATAGTAATTGGGAAAAGTAATTTTTCTATTTCTGTATTAGGATGTCCCATTCTTTCTTTAAACAATTCATAATTTACTCTTTCTTTTGCAGCATGCTGATCTACTAAATACATACCTGATTCATCTTGACATATTATGTAAGTAGAATGAACAACACCTACAAATGATAAATTTGGAAATTCTCGTTTTTCTTCCTCAGTATATTTATCAATTTCTTCATTGATTGTAAAATTATTATCTATATCAAATTTTAATGTTTGTTCAACATATTTAGGTGTCTTTAAAGGTTTAATCTCATCAGTTCTATTATTTTCTTCAATAAAACTTGTATTCATAACAATTGGACTTTCAACCTCTAGATGAGGAATTAATATTTTTTCTTTTATTTTTTCTTTTATCATGCGTGAAACAAGATTAAGTAATTCCTCCATTTTAGAAAATTTAATATCCATTTTAGTTGGATGTACATTAACATCGACAAGTGTTGGATCAACATCAATATTAATTACAACAATTGGATATCTGTTATCCGGCTTATAAGAATGATATGCATCATTTATTACTCTATTTAAATCTTGATTTCTAACTACACGTCCATTAACTAAAGTAATCATAGTATTTCTACTTGATCTATGTACCTCAGGAAGTGATATAAAGCCTGTTATTTCATAGTCATCATCCGAAATACTTACATCAACCATTTTTTTTACCGTTTCAATTCCATATATTGATTTTATAACTTTTAAAAGATTCCCTGATCCATCTGTATTAAGTAGCGTTCCACCATTATTTGTTAAAACAAACTTTATATCAGGATGAGAAAGCGCTATTTTATTTACATAATCTGTTATACTTGCAAGTTCAGTATATAGGCTTTTCATATGTTTAAGGCGAGCTGGTGTATTATAAAATAAATCTCTAATAATGATTTGTGTTCCACGTCTAGATAAAGCTGGTGCTACATTATCTAGCTTACCTCCGTTTATCTCAACCATAGTTCCAACATCAGATGAACAAGTTTCCATATGAACATGTGATACGCTTGCAATAGAAGCTAATGCCTCTCCACGAAAGCCAAGTGTTGTTATATGAAATAAATCTTCTTCATCTTTAATTTTACTTGTTGCGTGACGTGAAAAAGCAAGTACTGCATCTTCTCTATCCATTCCAACACCATCGTCAGTTACTTTTATTTCTTTTGTCCCTGCTTCTATTAAATCAATTTTTATTTCACGACTATTTGCATCTATGCTATTTTCAACTAATTCTTTTACAACTGATGCGCATCTTTCAACTACTTCACCAGCGGCTATTTTATTAGCTAAAATTTCATCCATTTGTTTTATTTTTGACATACAATCACCTACTCAATTATAACAAAAAAACTATTGAATTTTCAATAGTTTTTATTTAGTTGTATACCTTACATAACTAATATTATCTTTAGTAAAGAAGTCATATGTAATACCATTTATAACATAATATCTATGTGTAATAGAGTCCCCATCAACTTGAGTATCATAAACACCTGGCCAAGATGTAATTGAAATACCATTTTCAAGTAATACATCTATATCATTTATAATATCACCAAATGATTTATTATATGTTGTTTTACCTACTGAAGATGCAAGTAAAACTGGTATATTATGGTCTAACTTAGTAAACTTAATGTATGTATTTAAAGCATCACTATAGAAGTTTACTAAAACATTATCATTTTCTAGTATATAGAAATATGAATAAATTGTAACATTCTCTGCTTCATTACTATTTAGTGTTATAATTTTATGATACCAGAATGGATCATTTGTACTTGAATATGTAGCAAAATTGTTCCACATTTCATCACTAATTAACTCTGGATTATTCATTTTTATACTTGCTAACATTGTTTTGAAATCAGTATACATTTCATCTTTATTTTTTGCTTTATTTACTAAAGTTATTGTATCATTTTCACTGAATAATTCTTGAGGAAGCTCTGAATTATTGATAAGTGTTAAAATTGCGTCTGTAAATGATAATGTTAAAATATCATTATTAGTTGTTGCGCTTATACCAAAAATAACACCTTCAAACATTTTAGCAAATCCATCTAGTAAATTTTCAGGATCTTCAATATAACTATTAATATAATTAATTATTTTATCTTTATTTGAAGATTCCATTAAAGTGCTTGATGCATATGAATCAAAATATTCATCAAATATAGCTTTTCTATCTTCAATTGATAAATTAGATAATTCAGAGAAATAAAAATTATATTTTGTTTTATCAACTGATTTATCATATCTAATCGAAGTTAGTGCATTACCAGCAAAATTAGATGAGAATACGTATGGGTTTTCTAATGATTCATCATATGTAAAACCTTTAAGTGAATTAATATTTGCCATAAATGCTTCATCATCTTCTACAGCATCTTTAAATACTGTATCAAAATATTCTACTAATTCTCCCCTTGTAGTATCATCTAAATATGAATATTTATTATTTAATGCTTCTATAGCTTTATTATATTTATAGTTAACAATTGGATCATCCTCTTCAGGATGCCAAGCATTAACTGCTTCAAAATAGTCATTTAAAACAAGTGGATATCCAAACTCAATATATGTAAATTCTTCTTCTTTATTATTATTATAGTTTGTAATAGACTCTAAAACATCAAATGCTACATAAATATTATCTGATGCATTATCAATATTAGGATTATCTACAACATTACATTCAAGTATTAAATTAACAGTATCTGATAAATTATTATTGTATGTTACTGTAAATTCTTTAGAATTATTTATTGTTATATTACCATTTAAAGTACTTATTGAATTATTCTTAATATAACATGCATTTTTATTATCTTTTACAACAAATCTATATGTATCAAGTGTATCAGAATAAATACCATTTGAATCTATATACATTGAATTACTTCTATTAAACTTAACTGTAAATACAGCATGATCTTTAACTGATGATGATAAAAGTGATACATTATCTTTTGTTGTATATTCACTTCCCTCACCAGTAGATAATTTTAATTTTTTTATAGATGTTTCATAACTTATAGTCTCTTCTTCTGTTTTAATATATTTAGCATGAGATTTTGGAAAATCTGTAAATACTAATATATTAATTATAGCAGTGAACAAGACAAAATATAAGCTTATACTTCTTTTATTCATCCAAAATCCCACCTTTCTATCTATATTTTTTGGTTAGCAGAATAACCAATTCTTACAATCTTTTCATAATCATGATTAGATGAATATGAACTATCATAAGCATCTTTCATAAATTTTAATTTAATTTTATAAGTTTGTGTTTTACTTTTATATGCTCCTGTTGTACCAATAAGTGTTATTACATTGTTTTTATCTTCTTCTAAAGAATTATTAGTATAATTTAGCTTATATTCATCAGGCATTGATACATCACTTAAACTATCATCCATTGCTCCATATTCAGGCATATTTATTGTATAATCTGTATCTCCCATATACGTAAAACTAATTATTCTAAATTCTTTATTAACTGATATTTTAAGAACTATATCAGCTAAAACTTCAACTTCATTTGTATCAACCGTAAAATAATATTCTATCTCATCATATGGTTTATATTTATCTAAATTACAAAGTGTTGATAAAGTAGAACATATTTTATCATTTGTTATTATTACATTAAATTTTGCAGGTCTTGCATTATCCTTAGTTGGAAGGGCTGTTATATATTTAGAGTAAGTTACTACAGTAGTAAAAATTGATATTACTCCAATATATAATACAAACCATCTAAGTAAATTCATTCTAAATAATTTATTATGTAGTATATTACTCTTCATATAATACCCCCTTTCTTACCAAGTCCAATTATCAAATCTATTAGGTTTATGTTTAACAATTGGTTTACCATTTTTATCAGTACTTATTAAATAACAGAAAAGTATTCCAATTACTAGAATAAGTCCTAAATATAATGGATTTCTAAAAATATTTAGGAAAGAACCTAAGAATGGAACTTTATAGATATATTTACCAACGATATGATCTATATTCATATCTTCATCAGGTGATTTATTATTATCACCTTTGGTAATCATCTTCCCACCTTTAATATCAACTATTCTATGTGTTACAAAGTTACCATTTGTATCGTAAAATGTTATTACATCACCAATTTCATAAGTCTTAGATTTAGTATCTATGACAATTATATCGCCTATTTTAATGGTAGGTTCCATTGAACCAGATACAACTTCTAAAACTGCATATCCATTAACTTTTGTTAAATCGTTTTTTAGTACTTTTATATTTATATAATTATAAACATTATATATACATAAAACAATTATTAAAAATATAAATATAGCTTTTATAAAATTAATTATGTATTTCATAAATATCACTCGCAAACCTCTTCTTCTTTATCATATGTATAAGATACAGTAAGTAAATAGAAAGTATCAGATGTATTGCCTGCTGAATACTTACCTATCTTAGTATCAGACTCTGAATCAACCCATTTCCACAATAGAGAAATTTCTGTTTCTTCATCTGGATTTAATTCAATATTATTTAAAAATATTGTTTTTTTATTATGATATGTACCATCATGATTATCTTTGGTACTATCAGCTTCATCATTTAATATTGAGTAGACATTATTACTACCAAATAAATAATTATAATTATTAATTGAATTATTTGTATATTTAACAATATATCCCATATTTAAACATACATTATCAGTACAAATACTATCTTCCTCAATATCCATTGATTTAAGTGTTATCTTAGCCTCAGTAGTATTTTTAATATGCATTATATATGCTCCATTTGCTCCAGGATAGATAAATCCTTTAACTCCATTTTCAAGTTTAAAAATATCTACATCGGCCAAATATAATTTATTTGATGTTGATATATAATCAACTGTACCAGTTAAATCATATATAGCATAAAGTTCTAAATCTGAAGTAATTTTTATATTATTCATATCAAGATTATAAACATTACCACTACCATCAGCTTTTGTATTATATTCTTTTAATGTATAAACCTTACATTTAATATCACTTTTTTTATAAGCTTTATTATATTCTGTTAAATCAAGTCTTTCTCCATCTTTAAAATAAAGTGTATATGTATCTTCAAATTCATTAAAGAATCCTCCATTAGCATATATTTTAACTAAATATTCAGCTTTAACATTAAATATTATTTCGTATGAATCAATTAATACACCAGCTTTGACACCCTTAACAATTATTTTATGAGTACCAACGCTATTATAATTGACTTTAATTGTATAAGCTGAAGAACTTGAATCTTCTATATAACTTAAATTTAATGTATGTGACTCAAATGTAATAGTAGATGCACCATCTGTAAGTGTTAATACACCATTTTGATAAGATGATGAAATATTACCACTTAATATATTTGAATTAACTATTATATTTTTATAGTTATCATCTCTAAGACCTACATTAAACTCTTTTAGTGAATCAACATAATATAAAGTAGTATCTGGTATATCTTTTTTAGTAACATCAAGCTCATATGTTTTTTTAATACCATCTTTACTTGTTACCTTAATATAAATTTTATTCATTCCAGTTTTTAAATTATTATTTCCAATTATTTCATATGTCGATGTTGGATCATCAAGAAATACACCTAGATCAAGACTATTAATGTTTGATTCAACTTCTACATTATATAAATAATTATCTTTCTTAAATGTTTCTTTTAAAACACCATTGTTGACAATTAAATTTGATAAAAATGCATTTATATCATCTATATCAGCACTTAATCTTTCAACATTTACTTTATATATTTTTTCTGTACCATCTTCAGCAATAACTTTAATTGTGATTAAATTATTACCAACTTTTAAATTCTTATTACCACTTATCACAACAAGTGATGTCAACATATTAGGAATTGCTAATACATCAACAGACTCTAATGTATATGGAACTTTTATACTATAAACTTCTTCATCACTTATAAAATCTGGATTTAAAGTATAACCATCTAATATAAGTGCTTTTAATGTTGCATCACTTGATATATTATCAAGAGATTCTAATTTATTTATTTTAATTGTATATGTTAAAATTGTTCCATCTTCTGCAGCTACTTTAATCTCATGTATAGTCGATTTACCATTTAAATTGATATTTCCTGTACCAGATATAATTTTTGCTTTTTTATGTAATACTTCAGCTTTGATATTTAAAACATCAGTACTATTTAAAACATTTACTACATATTCAAATCGATTTTTATCAAAATTTGGATTTAAATCATATCTGCCAATTATTAGAGATTTAAGTCTTGCATCATTTGATTTATTAATATTATCTACTGTTTCATTAGGATTTTCTATTTGATCTGTTTTATTTGAATTACTTGGTTTATTTGAATATCCTATATCATCAATAGTTTTATCATCTCTAGATGTTATTTCAATTGTAGTCTTAGCTATATATTTAGTACCATTTACCTTAGTAGATACTTCTATTTGAACTCTTCCTTTTTTATGAGGATATATTTTTATATAACCATCTTCTATAGTACAAGTTGCAATAGATGCATCAGATGTAGTACATACTAAATCTTTAGCTTTAATTCCTTGCATTGAATAACTTATTTTAAAAAAGCCATCTTCTAGATTTACTTTTATAACACCAGTATTATTCATATCAAAGAATAATTTATCATTTATATTTTTGGGAATATCTTTTTTATCATCAATTTCAGTATTTGTCTCAATTGAATTTTTACCAATTTTACCAAATAGATTAATTGCAGTACAGCTTGTTATTAAAAGAAGGATTATTATTGCAATAATAATTTCAATAACCATTCTTCTTTTTTTTGAATCAGAGTTAGTGTTGTTTTGCATAATAATCACCCCTTTCATTTAATTCCCTACTAAATCTATTAATTAATAATAGACTTAGTAGGAAGCTAAATGCTTCCTTTTTTATAATCAACTATTAAGCAGCTTGATTTGATTGAGTAACAGTAAAGTCTACAGTAAATTTAACTTCTGGAACATTTGTTCCTTCAGCTGATTTATTACCTAACTCTGTATCTGTTAAATCATTATCACTATCAACAACTGTGTCTTCTCCAACTGTAGTAGTTTTTTCGAAAACCCATTCCCATTCAATAGTGTATGTTTTTTCGTCTAAACTTCCTGCAGCATAAATAGTAGTACCATCATATAATGCTTCTAATGCTGATTTTAATCCAGCTAATGAAGTATCAGTATTAAGTACAGTATCACCATCTTTTAAATAGTATACTACTCTACCATTTAGACCATTAGTTTCTTCTGCTTCTTTAACGTTAGCTTTAATAGTGTAGTTAGTTTCAACATCACCTGTTAATTTGAAATTATAAGAACCTTTGGTTCCTGGAGCAATTACATCTGTTACTGTTGTATCATCATCAAGATTCACAACAGCTCCATTATTGTAAGTGTCCTCAAATAAACTTACATTAACAAGTTCATTGATATTCCATCTTGCAACTCTGGCTTTATCAGAGATTGTGTCAGTTGATGTATATTTTGCATATGTTCCAGCAACTGAGAATGCAGTTATGGAAATGGCTAAAACTAATATAGCTAATACAGACATTCTTTTCATATAATTTCACCTCCCCCTTGAATCTATGTAAACACATTAATTTGTGTGTCTACCAATATGAAATTAAAATTTAAAAGAAATTGTATTTGTTTTGCTCCTTTTCTTTTAAATATCTTCTATATTCCTCTTGCTCTTTTCTTCTTAATTTCTTATTAGAAATTGAAAATAACAAAATGAATATAATTGTTATTCCAAGTATTACAATTATCATTGTAGTAGGTTTTGAAAGTTCATTAAGAGCTTGTCCTACTCCTGGAATACGAGTTATGTAAATACCTTCGATGTCTTTATATTTAACCAAATATCTATCTTGTGAACTATTGTTATCACCTTTGGTTACAAAATAGCTTATACCATCTTTTTCAATAATATCTATAATTCTGTGTGTTGTTACTGTATTCTCTTCATCACGGAATGCTATAACATCATCAACTTTTAAAGAACTAGGATCAATTATTTTAGTAATAATTAAGTCTCCAATTCTAATTTTAGTTTCCATTGAACCAGATAATACAATGAATGGTTTATAACCTAAGATATTTGGAACAGTATCTTTATCATTTTTGGCTTGTACCATTATATGTATATTAACTGCAAGTATTGGAATTAATATTAATAGTAAAAGTCCAAATAACCAATTACTAATATCACTATACCATTTTTTTCCTTTCATAAATTCACCCTCTTTATTACAATTATTATGCTTGTCTTGTTTTATTTTTATTATCATCTATCTTAGCATACATATCAGTTGAAATATATGTATTTAATATCATATCTTTCATTGTTCTAAGCGATGATATTTCTATTGGATCCGGTATTGACGTTCCAGGTTCAGGAACACTATTTGTTGGATCTGGTACACTTGGTACTGTTGGATCCGGTATTGATGTTCCAGGATCTGGAATATTTGTTGTTGGATCTTGAGTTGTTGGATCCGGTGTTGTAGGTTCTGGATTACTTGGTGTTGGATCCGGATTTGTTGGATTTGGATTACTTGGTGCTGGATCCGGATTTGTTGGATTTGGATTACTTGGTGTTGGATTACTTGATGGTGTATGTACTACTGTACCAACACATTTTGCATATCCACACACTGTACATTTTTGATATTGATCATATGTATCAAATCCAACATATACCTCATATACAGGGCCAAATGTATGTCCTACATCATGAACATTTACTTTACCACCATCAGGACATCCTGGTGATGTACAAACATAATATTCTGAATGACATCTTGTTGCCTCACCATATATTGTTTCAATGACTGGAGTAGCACTTATTGTATGCATGTGTTCATGAGGTCTTTCTTCTTTATGACCACATCCATGTTTACAATGTCGTTCTTCTATATTATTTTTTACACTCCATTCAGTCATATCACATTTTCTATATATAGCATGACCGCATGTTTTACAGTATGCTACTTCATTACCACTTTTAGAATTATACTTATAATCACCATAATCATGTTTATGAACACCAATTGGAGTATCTGGCTTATCAGGTTTCTCAGTTGATGTATCTTTACCATTATTTTTATTATCATGATTATGATTTGGATATACTGGGGTAACAATATCATCAATTTTAGATTCTTCTTTTTCTTCTGTTTCATTATCTATATTAGAGGATGTTTCACTTTCTTCTATATCAGAAGATGGTTCATTAAAATCACTCTCTTTATCATCAATAATATTGTCATCTGTTTCATTTTCTATTGTTGGATCTGTTGGAAATGTTTCATCTTCTGTTCCATCTAAATCTATAATAATTATAGGATCATTAGATGTATAAATAACAGCTGCTGAACAAGCTCCTAAGGAACCAACAAGAGCGAAAATTAATCCTAATTTTTTAAATCTTTTAATTTTACTTTCATTTACTGAAGTAAATCTCACATTATGTTTTTCTTCTATACCTTTTATTCTTTTCATATTCAGTACCTCCAATTATTCTTAATTTCTTTTAAAAATAAGCATATTCTTGGTAAGTAGCCACTATTATATCAGCTTTTTACCTTTTGTCAAATTCATAAAAAATATCAAAAAAACGTCTTAGTTTAATTCTTTAAGACGTTTTTTTATAAGCAGAATTAATTCCATTGGTGCATTTATTTTATTCAAAAGAATTAAACTATCTTGTAATTTAGTTTTTAAATCAACATTATCTTTAACATAAGTTATTTCTTCCTCAATATTATCAATACTATTCATTTTTAGAAAATTTTTAATATAATCATCTATTTCCTTTAATATATAAACCTTTAATTCATATGAATCCATTGCTTGAACTCCATAATAAGCTCCCAAATAAAGCCTATATTCTTCATTTATAGTCATAACTCACCCCTAATTTATCAAAAAAAGCCCTAAATCCAGGACTTTTATAATCTAAATGGTGTCCTGTTAGGGACTCGAACCCTAGACCCACTGATTAAGAGTCAGTTGCTCTACCAACTGAGCTAACAAGACATTTTTTAATACGTGTTAATTATAACACACACATTAAAGTTTTTCAATATAATTTTAATTATTTACACTAAAATTGCTTAATAACATTTATATTTAATTTATATAAGTTCATAAATGGACTAAAAAAGGTAAGATTACATTTTTATCTTACCTTTTGCTCCTTTAGAACCATTATATGTGCTTAATATATTTGAATCAAAACTTGTAGTTTTTTTATGTTCATCTTTATAATCTTTGATAGTCATTGTAATTATATCATCTAAAAGTTCTGTATAACTTTTACCATTTGCTTTAAACATATAAAATGATAAACTTCCTGGAATTGTATTTGGCTCATTAATATATACTTTTTTAGATTTTTTATCAATTAAATAGTCAACTCTAGCAACTCCTCTTAAATTAAGAGCTCTGAATGTTTCAAGTGATAATTCATTTACTTTCTTTTCAATTGTTTTATCTAATTTAGCAGGAATATTCATTGCACTATTAGACATGTTACCAGATGTTTTAGCACTAACTTTTTTACCAGTTTTTTTACCATTTCCGATATACTTATCTTCATAAGTTAGAAAATCGTTTGAAGTTAGCATCTCAGCTATAGCACTTAATTCTTGAGTTTGATAGTTACCAAGCACTGCTTGATTAACTTCAATTAAATTAGGAACCATTTTCTCTACTACTATTTTATTATCATATTTTATTGCTTCTTCAATAGCATTTTCAATATCCTTAGCTGTTTTTGAAACTGTAATTCCTACACTACTACCTAAGTTTGCTGGTTTAACAATTACAGGATATCCTATCTTTTTAATATTAGCTAAGATTTTTTTAGAATCAGTTAAATATTCAGTATCATAAAACCAAGTGTAATCAACTATTGGTAGTCCACATGAAGACATTACTTGTTTCATAACTACTTTATCTTGTCCTAAAGCTGCTCCTAACATTTTAGGACCTGCATAAGGAATACCAACTGAATCAAGAAGGCCAGCTAAAGAGCCATCTTCAGCACCTTTACCATGAACAATTGGAAGAACTAAATCTAATTCTTCGATATCGTGTTTAAATAATCCATCAACCTTTGTTAAGAAGTAACCATTGTCTTTTTTTACTAGTACTACTTTTTTAGCATATCTTTTTAAAGATTCAAAATCTTTATATACATCCATTTCCATTAGCATTTTACCAGTATACCAAGTTCTATCTTTACTTATATATATTGGGATGACATCATATTTTTCTTTATCTATTTGTCCCATGGCTTGAACTGCAGATATAATACTAACTTCATGTTCTACAGTTTCACCGCCAAATATAACTCCTACTTTAATTTTCATAAATTTTTTCCTTCTTTCTACTTCTCATTAAATATATCAGGTAAGTCATTCTCTAATAATGCATATGTTTCTTTATCTTTAAGCTTTTGCATCATTGGAAATGCTTCTTTAACATCATTTATAATATGTATTTTATCTTTTTTAAATTTCTTACTAACTATTCCATCATATATATCTTTTGTTTGATTTTTACCAACTAATATAACTTCATCCGCTGAAGAAGCTATTTCTTGACCAAATGTATAATTAAGTTCTTTTTGAAGTGAACCCATTTCTATCATACCAGGTGTTACTACAATTCTTTTTCCAGGCATTAATTTAAGCACATCTAAAGCCATTTTAGCACCAACAGGATTTGAGTTATATGCATCATCTATTATATTTATATCAAAATATTTTTTTAGCTCAAGTCTATGTTCAATAGTATTAACTCTTTTAACTCCAGTTTGAAGTTGTTTGATAGATAGTCCTAGTTCATGACCTAATGCTATACCTGCTAAGATATTATATATATTTGCTTGACCTAATAATTTAGTTTCAAATTTATATTTTTTCTTATCACCTTTAAATATAACATCAAATGTAGAACCATCTTGTGATAATTTAATATTTTCGGCTCTTACATCAACATTTTTATTTTCAATTCCAATAAATACTATTTTACAATCATTTTTTAATTTGTAATTAACTTGTAATTCATCATCGCCATTTAAAATACCTATTCCATCATGAGGAAGTGATTCAATTAATTCGAATTTACCTTTTTGGATATTTTCTTGTGATCCAAAGCTTTCTAAGTGAGCTGTACCTATACGAGTTAAAATACCATATGTAGGTTTAACATAATTACATAAATATTTAATTTCGCCTCTTTTAAACGCACCCATCTCAGCTATCATATAATCATTGAATTTGTCTAAATAATTATTAATTGTAATTGTAAGTCCAACTGGAGTATTGAAATTTTTTGGAGTTGGAAGGACATTATATTTAATTCCTAATATATCATTTAAAATATTTTTACTGCTTGTTTTACCATAACTTCCTGTAATGCCTATAACTTTTAAATTAGGCATATTTTTTAATTTTCTTTTTGCTTTTAATTTAAATCTTAATGATAAAAGTTTCTCAATTGGGAAATTTATATAACTAGCTACTAATGTAACTATATAGTTTAAATAAACAAATAATCCTATTATTAAATAATAAATTACTAAATTATGTTCATTAAAATGAAGCATTATTAATATAACTGGGATAATATATAAAATAGCCTCAGTAACAAATAACCTTTTAACTCTAGCTGTTACTTTAAGTTCAAGTTTAACTTGTTCTTTTCTCTTATTATTAATATATCTTAAAGATAAAATAGTATACATAATAACTACTAAACTCATAAGTAGCATATTATCTATTTTAATGTTTAAGAAAATTGCTAATACTAAAAATAATAAATCATAATTTAAAAATACAAGCTTTAAGTTTTTTAACATCCATTTAATATAACGAAGTCCTTCATTATACCAGTTTTGTTGTAACATATGAAATGATTTTTTTGTTTTTATAAATGTATACACAAACAAAACTAATAATGATATTATAAATTTAACATTCATACTTTTACCTACTTTCCTAAAAAGCTATTTAAAACATTTATAGTTTGACCAAGTCGTTCTAAATATGCATAGTGTGTACATCCAGGATATACAACTACACCACTATCTTCAATTAAGTTCTCTAAAATATATGCATCTTCTATATTAACTGCCTCATCCATATCACCCCATACGATAAGTGTTGGACATTTAATATTTTTTATCTTATCAGTTATATCATAATTAACTGTTTTAACAAGTATCTCTCTCATAATTGGTGATGCATTTTTATAATCAGTTGAACCAATATGTTTTTTAGCAAATCCTTCTAGCATTTTTAAACCAGGAATTTTTTTTGCTGTTTTTAATACTTTTGTCTTAAATGACATTTTTTTTATTTCTTTTCTAAAAGGGCTTCCAAATAAAACTAGTTTTTTAACATTATATTTAGATGCATAAAGTAAACTAATTTTGCCGCCAAATGAATGCCCAACCAAAATAGGGTTTTTAACTTTTAATTCATCACAAAATTCTTTTAAAAATTCTACATAATCATCTACTGTCCATGCAAATTTAGGTTCTTCTGATTCACCATGCCCAGGTAAATCAATAATAATCACATCATTCATTTTTTCTCTAGCGTCAGATAAAGGCTTCATCATTTGAATATTTTGACCCCATCCGTGAAGATATATAACTGTATCTTTTTTTATATTTCCATATCTTATATAATTAACCTTT
>JAFUZI010000070.1 GCA_017476705.1 Bacilli bacterium | reverse complement strand
GTATAAGGTGAATCATGTTCTTCTTCATATGTCTTAGTAAATCCTAATTTTTCAAAAATTTTGCAAGAACCTAAATTATCTTTAACTGCTCCAGATACTATTTTTTCAATTTCAACTTCTCTAAACATATAATCAATCATAGCACATGCAGCTTCAGTTGCATACCCATGTCTATGATATGCAGGATCTATATACCATCCTACATCTCTTATAGATAAATCTTCTCCATTTTCTTGAGCAGTAACTTGACCTATAACTTCTTCTAGACCACTATTTGTATATTCACCTTTTAGAAAAATACTCCATCCAAAAACATCTGAATCATTTGCTTTAGCAACTTTATATTCATAAAATTTTTCTTGTACTTCCCATGACCAATGATGTGGATCATTAGCATATTTCTTATGTCCAGTTAAATACCATTTATTTACATCAGGCATCATTAAAACTTCCCAAAGCCTTTTTTGTTCTTCCATCTTAGATGGCCTTAAAATTAATCTTTCTGTTTCTAATGTTTTACTTCCAATCATATTCATATTCTAATCCTCTTTTCTATGTCGCTTATAATCTTATAGGATTTATATCTATATCAACCAAAACTTTACTAGTCCTATAACGATCACGTATAAATGTTAATTCCTTCATTAACTCATTTGTATTTTTAAACTTTATAATAACTTGTTCATTATATATATTATTTATCTTAGGTATCATCGAAGGTGATGGACCAAGTACAATAACATCCTTCATATTTTTATTTTTTAAATAATTTACTATCTTATTAGCTTCTTTATATGCATCTTCAAAATTTTTATCTTTAATCTTAATTAAACATAAATTAAAATAAGGACTATAATTAAGTATTTTTCTAATTCTTAATTCTTCATTATAGAACCCTTCATAATCATTTTGACATGCTTTTTTTATACTATAATGATCCATATTAAATCCTTGAAATATTACCTCACCTGATAAATCACTTCTTCCAGCTCTACCAGCTACTTGATTTAAAAGTTGAAAAGTTCTCTCAGCGCTTCTAAAATCAGGAATATTTAAAGATTGGTCAGCATTAATAACACCTACTAATGTTACTTTTGGAAAATCAAGGCCTTTAGAAATCATTTGCGTTCCAATTAATATATTATATTTTTCTGATTTAAAATCATTTATAATTTTCTCATGTGCTCCTTTAGCAGATGTTGTATCCTGATCCATTCTAACTATGCGAGCACTTTCAAATTGATCTTTAATATACTGTTCTAACTTCTCTGTACCCATACCAAAGAAATTTATATCTTTACTTTCACATTCAGGACAAATGTCAGGTTTTTTAATACCATAACCACAATAGTGGCATCTCATGATGTTTGTTGATTTATGAAATGTTAGTGGTATATCACATTTAGGGCACTTCAAAGTAAACCCACAATTATGACAAGTACAAACAGTAGAATGTCCTCTTCTATTAAGCAATATTATTACTTGTTCTCCACGTTTTAATTTTTCATTTATTTTACTTCTTAATACAGATGATATTATTCTATTTCCCTTTTTAATTTCATCCTTCATATCAACAAGTATAACACTAGGAAGACTATCATTTACTCTTTTAGTCATTGTACATAATTCATAAATACCAGTTTTTGCTCTTGTATATGACTCAATTGATGGGGTTGCACTACCAAGAATTACTGGAATATTATAGTTTTTAGCTCTATATAAAGCTATATCAATAGCATTGTATTTAGGAGTATTTTCTTGCTTATAGGTACTTGAATGTTCCTCATCAATTATGATTACACCTAAGTTAGTAAATGGTGCGAATATCGCAGACCTTGCACCAATTACAATAGAAACTTCTCTTCTCTCAATTTTTCTCCATTCATCATATTTTTCTCCATCAGACAAACCGGAATGAAGAATTGCAATCTTACTTCCAAATCTTGATTTGAATATACTAACTAATTGAGGAGTTAAAGAAATTTCTGGAACAAGTACAATAGCTTCTTTTTTACTACTTAAAACATTTTCAATTATTCGCATATATACTTCAGTCTTACCTGATCCTGTCACACCGTGTATTAAATATGGTTTAAAGTTATCATATTTAATTTTAGATAAAACACCTTTTTGTTCAGCAGTTAATTCTTTATTATCAACTACAGCTTTTACTTCATTTTTTATTCTATATTCTTCTTCAATAGTTTCTTTAATAATGTTATTTTTAATAAGTGTATTTACACTCGATACTGATATTTTATTAAGCTCACGTTTTTGAACTTTCTTTTCTTTTTTAAGTAAATCAATAATCTTATTCTGAGATAAAGATTTTGTTATATAAGATTCATCTATAAGTTCTATATAACTTACCATCTTTTTATTTATAACTCTACCGTTTTTAACTTTCAAAGCATTTGGAAGCATTGTTTGATAAGCGCTAATTAAATTACAAAGTGTTTTTTTGGAAATATATTTACCTAGTTTTAACATTTCACTATTTAAAACAGGCTCACTATCTATTAAACTAATTATTTCTTTAACTTCATAATCTGGTTTATTATTATGTATATTAAGTACAAAACCTTCTAATTTTTGATGACCAAAAGGAACTAAAACACGAGATCCTACTTTAACGTGCGAATCATTAGTCTTATATGTAAATGTTTTATCTAAATTTTTAGCTTTTATCTCTACTAGTACCTCTACATACATAATAATCACCTAAATTAATTATAACACAATTAATATTAAAAAAAAGAAAAATCAATTTAGATTTTTCTTTTGTAATTCTTCTTCAATTCTAATAAGTTCATTATATTTACAAATTCTCTCACTACGTGACATTGAGCCTGTTTTTATTTGACCTAAATTAAGACCAACAGCAAGTGATGCGATTGTAGTATCTTCTGTCTCACCACTTCTATGTGAAATAATTGTATTATAATTATTTTCACGCGCTAAATTAATAGTTTCTATAGTTTCTGTAATAGTTCCTATTTGATTAACTTTAAGAAGTATTGCATTTCCTGCATGTTTATCAATACCCATTTGAAGGCATTTTTTGTTAGTAACAAATAAATCATCACCTACTAATTGAACTTTATCTCCAAGTAAATTTGTTATCTTACTAAATCCTTCCCAATCATTTTCATCTACAGGATCTTCAATAGAAATAATTGGATATTGATTAATTAACTCTTCATAATAATTGATTAATTCATCTGTATTCAAACTTCTTCCTTCACCTTTTAAGTTATATAATCCATCACAATAAAATTCTGAAGCCGCAACATCAATTCCTAAGAATACATCTTTTCCTGGTATATATCCAGCTTTTTTTATAGCTTCAATTATTAAATCAAATCCTTCTTTATTAGAAGATAAATTTGGTGCGAATCCACCTTCATCTCCAACTCCTGTAGAAAGTCCTCTTTCATTTAACACTTTTTTAAGAGCATGGAATACTTCTGATCCTACTCTAACGCGTTCTTTAATAGAATCTCTAATTGGAATAATCATATATTCTTGAAAGTCAAGTGAATTATCAGCATGAGCGCCTCCATTTAGTATATTCATCATTGGTCTAGGAAGAGACATACTTGAATTATATTTTTTAGAAACATATTCATGAAGTTTCATGTTTTTATCTAATGCACTTGCTTTTAAGCACGCCATAGAAACACCTAAAATAGCGTTCGCACCCAGATTTGCTTTATTACTTGTACCATCTAGATTAATCATAGCTCTATCAATACTCTCTTGTTCTTCTACATCATAACCAATAAGTAATTCTTTTATTTTTGTATTAACATTATTAACCGCACTTAATACACCAAGTCCATTATACCTAGAATCATTATCACGAAGTTCAACCG
>JAFUZI010000069.1 GCA_017476705.1 Bacilli bacterium | reverse complement strand
CATTATAATATCGATTTATCGCTTCCATTTTTCTATCTGCACTTACATGTTTTCCCATAATATATCCTCCTTAATAAAATTATAACAAAAAAGTAGACTTCTATCTTTTTTAGATGTCTACTTTTAGTTTATCACTTTATTACTCTGGTCTTTTATTTGCTTACTTTGAATCCTTTTTTTATATTTTAGATTAAATGCACAACTAAACTATTTAGAACGAAAAAAAATAGAATAACTATATACTACAAATACAGGGTGGTTATAAATATTAAGAGTCGTAATTTCTTAATCTTCAGATTATTTTATTTACGAATCTTTATAATATCATCATCTGATAATTCTCCAATCAATAGTGATGATTTGGGATTATGTTTATTATAATTGTCACTTACTTTATTTTCATCATAATTAGCATAACAATATTTACAGAAATGTTTGCAAGAATTATACACTCCTATATCAACCATTTCTACACATTGACATACTAAATCTTTTCTGGCTTTCCATTTATTTTTATAAATCTTTCCAGTTAATTTAAAAGCTAGTTCTTTTGATATGCAATCATATTTAACAAATCCAAATTCAGTTAAATCTCTTTCTTCATTACAAGTATGAACAACTATATTATGCCTCTTTGCACTTTCACTGAATGATCTACCAATAATTTCATAATCTTTTTCTGTTAATTTTTTATATTTTAAAGCACAATAATTATTTCTAACATTTTTATAATCATCAATAAAATGAATTAATATTTTACAAACATATCCATCTAATAATTCACACAATTTATCAAATGCTTTAACATGATAATCTAAGTTGTATTCATCACTAATAAAAATTGGATCATATCTTATTACAAGATTTTCTTTTCCAATAATATTTGATAATTTCTTTATTGATTCAATTATTCTACCCTTAGGTGGTATATACGGCTCAATATTTTTTTTGTATGATGTTAAAGTAACATGAAAATAGACTTTCTTTTTAATATCTTTTAATTTATCTAATATAGGTGTTGGATTCTTTGTACAGAAAAATAATAAGTCTACATCATCTAACATTATTCTACTGACCATTTTAGGATTAAATGGATTTCTAACATCAATAAATCCTTCATCTAATCGGTTCATTAACCAATCAGAATAAAAAGCAACTATATCAGTTCTACCACTTATATTCAATATCACATTATCACCACCTATATACTTATATAATTATAATACCACACAAAAACGGATACTCATCCGTTCTATATATCTTAATATTCCGATCATTTTAATTTTTCAACTAAATCAATTGTTTCACTTATACTATCGGTTACTGATATTGATCTATCTTGTATTTTTTCAGGAACCATTGCATATTTATCATTGAATCTTATAAGTTTAAAATTATCATGCATAAATGTCATTTGTTCAAATGGAAACCTTATAATTCCAGGCGTATTAAATCCGATTCCAAATTCTAACAATAACATATTTTTGTCAGAGTTATTTTTTATAAAGTCATCATACTTATTTTGCATTTTATACCAATTATCATCTTCAACAAATGTATCATCACATCTTAAATTAACAGACATATTTTCTCCACATACAGGACATTTTGGAACAAGATTACTTGGTATCTTTAAATCACTATCTATATTTGATAACCATTCTTTTACTTGTTCTTCATTATCATATAGTTTATTATGACATGGAGTTGAGCATTGAAGTTTAGAATAACTTCCTTGAACTTCAAATACTTTTTCTTTATCAAATCCATTATTTATAAATTGTCCATCTGTATTAGTTGTTATAACAAAGTATTTTTTATCTTTAACTAAATTATAAAGATTTTGATATAAGTCAGTATGTTTATTTTCATAGTAAGAGAAGTATATATGTTTAGCCCAATAAGCCCATCTTTCTTCTTCAGTTCTAAAAGGATAAAATGATGATGTATATAAATCTTTTATTCCATATTTTCTTATAAAATCTATAAAGTCATGCTCGAACTTTTCACCACTATAATGAATGCCTGCAGCATCTGATAATCCGGCACCAGCTCCAATTATAATTGCATCAGCTTCATCTATCCATTTTTTAATTTTTACTATATCAGTCATTTTATCACCGCCTTAGATATTCTTTTTATATATTTCTAAATCTTCATCTTTATATACATTAAATATAATATGATTAAATGTATTTGGATTATCTTTTAGATACTCTTTTACTGTACTGATTGCTATCTTACTTGCTTCTTCTTTTGGAAATCCATATAGACCAGTAGCAATACATGGAAATGCAATTGTCTTTAATCCTTTGTCTTTACATAACTCTAATGAATTATAATAACATTTTCTTAAATCATCTTTATCTTTTTCAGAAGGTATCCCATCAACTTGAGGCCCTACTGTTTGAATAATGTATTTACTTGGTAAATTGTAGGCATTTGTTAATACTACCTCCCCATTTGGTAGTGCTTTACCTTTCATAATATTATTACATTCTTCCCTTAATTGCATACCAGCAAAAGAATGAATGGTATTATCAATACATCTATGGGTTGGATTGAAACAACCTAATAAGTATTCATTACAAGCATTTACGATAACATCACATTTTAAAGTAGTAATATCTCCTTGCCATATAGAGATAATATCTTTATCAAATGCAATGTCTTTTTCATCAATTATTCCTTTATTATTTATTTCCTCTTTAAGATACTCATCTTGAATCTTTAAATATTCTTCACTTATTGGTTTTGGATTTCTTATATTCCTTAGCGCACGATATAAATCTTTTTTATCATCAATATTAGTTGGTATTTCTATATTAGAAAGATTAGGATCTTCTTTAATTAATTCTTCAATTAAATAATCTAATTTATTCTGCATAAGTATCAACTCCATGTATTTAATTATACCACACAAAAACGGACTTTCATCCGTTCTGTATATCTTAATATTACGATTGTTTTAATCTCCGTAATTAGGTTTCGCACATTGACTTAAATCCACATTAATTGATTTTAAGAAATCTGTTAAATATTTGTTATCATCATCTGTTACAAAATTATAACCATTTCCACTAAAGATTTCATATTTTGGTATGTTATCATTAGTAAATTGAAAATTATTCGCATCCGTGCTATGTTTTATTATTTGCATAATATCATAACTATATTTTCCTTCTATACTATTAGAATATTTTAACATCGAATTACAATTTTGATTTGGTCTGCAAGATTCATATTCGTTAAATAATTTATATTTATTATTTTTATATACTGCTAATTCAACAGGAACACAATCCTTTTTTCCAATCCAAACAGTAAATATAAGATCACCATAACTAATATCATCAATTGTAAGACTATTCATATCTAAGTTTAAATAATCATAATATTTATTCTTTCTATTTGATACTTCAATAAATAACTTATTAATATTTTTTTCTTTATCAAAATTTAACACTTGATTAGCTATTATTCCTGGAAACATTTCTTTAATTGAAGAAACATACTGATTACCATCTTTTGGATATACTATATCTTGTAATTTATTATCTTTGAAAATTGCTTTAATTGGCATAGAACTTCCAGAAGATATTGCTAACCCACTACCATACTCTTCTTTTTCAATATAATAACTTTGCTCGTAGATCCATAAATATACATATTTATAATCATTCTTTTTTTCTATACCAAAAGGATGATAACTATAAAAGACATTAAAATCTTTTTCTTTTGAATCTGGATTCTCTTTAAATTCTTTTTCTTTTATAAAACCAATAACTTCATCATATAAATAATCTGAATCATTAACTAAATTAACTTTTAAATTTTTATTATAATAAATTAATCCGCAAACTATAATCACGAAAATTGTTGATAAAACAATTAATAATTTTTTAGAATTCTTTTTTATCTTATCTGTTTCTTTTATTGTAGAAATTATAGCTTTTTCTTTTGCTTCTTCACTCTTATCTTTTTCCCCATTAATTAATTCTTCTATATTTATATCTAACTCTTTGCATAATTTCTTATATAGTGATACATCTGGAAAACTTAGTCCTCGTTCCCATTTACTAACAGCATTTATACTAACACCCATTTTCTCAGCGAGTTGTTCTTGAGTCATATTTTTTTCTTTTCTTAATTTAGCAATAAATTTACCACTTTTATTTTGATCCATTTTCTCACTTCCTCAAAAAATATTATCATTTTTAATTAAAAATTAACACACACTATTGGTTTAATTTTGTCTATACTACTATTTTAACATATTAAAAGAGAATTTTTTTACATTCTCTTAATATCTTTATATTTTGAACTAATTATTATCTATTAATTTATAAGTTGTATTAAAATTATCATCAATAGTTACTTTATATAAATATTTTGTTTGTTTTCCTGAATTATAATCTTTAAATATAACTTCAAGATTAGATGTACCACTTGCTTTAGGAATCAAATATAAATCAATACTATATTTGTAATTATCACTGTCAAAATTTGAATTTCTACTATCAAATTTAACTTCTAAATTATTTTCATTACCAACAAATGCTTTAAATTCTGGTGAGCCACACACATCATTATCACAATTTATATCAATATTAAAGTTAATTTTATTATATTTATCTTCTTCATAATATTTAACTTTATATTCTTCTAACTTTAATTTAATCTTATTAATATCAATATTATATTTAAAATCTTTTGTATTAAGTATATCTTTAACTAAATATTTTTCTTCGCCATTAATAATAGCATATACATTATCACTCTTTATACAAGGAAAGTAGTAAGTTCTAAAATCATCTTCATAAAATTTTTCTAATGCTTCATCACAAGTTTCTGTTTCATCAACAATTTTAATTGTTGGATTCATCTTTTTCATATAATCATCTACATTTTTATCATATAGCTTATTGCGAAAAGCAACGAGTAGTATAGTTGCGAGTACAACAATAAATAGAAAACTAAATATTTTAATGTAACTTTGTTTAGATATTTTATTCTTTTCTAATAAAAATATATTTCTAATTAAGTTATTTACTGATTTTATTTTAATTATTCCATATAAAATTAATGCACCAGATAAATTTAAAATTACATCATCTATATCAAATCTTCCAGAAGAAGTAATTAATTGTAAAAATTCGATTAATAAAATAATTCCTGTTGTAGTTAAAGCAAAATATTTAAACTTATTTTGTTTTTTAAATAGTAATGGCAGAAAGAAAGCCATAGGCATAAGTGCTACCAAATTACCAAGTAGATTGAATAATATTGAACTTGTAGAATACATACTATCAAATTCTGTTACATATCCAATAATTGTTTTAAATGGGATTAAATTAACTGTATTTTCAAAGTATTGTTTGTAATCAATATTAGCATTTATTAAGTTTCCGACATTTCTTCCCCACATACTATCAAATAAAGTAAGAGTTATAAGTAATACCAGATATAATCCGAAAAATATCCATAAATTAATTTTCATAGGTTTAGTATTATTTTTATATTTAGATAATAATAATCCACCAAAATATAAGAATAAGCAACTCCCACATAAAAAGAATAATCTACCAAATTCTGACAGATGAAGTGTAGTACTTCGATCAGCTATCAAATACAGCATTAAAAATAATCCAGCGATGGCATAAAATATAAAAGAAAAAATCTTTTTTTTCATAAACGTATCCTCCTATCATTTACATTATATCACAAAAAATCAGGATTTTACTCCTAATATACTAAATCATAATATCTTAATATTACGATATCTTGTTATTTATATTTATAAAAACCTTCTCCGGTAGATTTGCCTAGTTTACCATCATCAATATACTTATTTAACATAGTAAGCATACCTTTGTAATTATAAGGTAAAAGCATTTTCTTTAATAAAGGGCTCATTAATCCAGGTACCTTTTGATATTGTTCAACGATATTCTTTGCTGTAACAAGACCTACAGTATCAATAATCTGAAATGGACCTTTAGGGGCCCCAGTTCCTCTTGTCCAAGCAATATCTATGCTTTCTGGATCTGACACTTCATTTGTTAATAAATCCATTGCGCTCAATAAGAATGGTACCAACATAGAATTTAATAAATAACCAGATTTTTCTTTCATAACAGGTAATGGTAACATTCTAATACTTGTTGCAAAATGCATTATTTCATCAAAATACTTTTTATCAGTACCATTATGTGCCATTACTTCTGCAGTATTCTTTTTCCAAATTGTATTTGCAAAATGTAATGATAAATATTTTTCTGGTCTACCAGTATATTTTGCAAACATTGATGGTAGTAAAGTCGAAGAATTAGTAACTAATACAGTTTTTTCATCTAATATTGGAGCTAATTTTTGATAGAACTTAATTTTTTCATCTTTTATTTCAGCCATGGATTCAATTACTAAATCTGCATCTTTCATTGCTTCCTCTAAATTTACTACTAATTTAATACTATTATATGCAATATCAACTTTAGATAAACATTCCTCTTTGTTAAAGCTATCAATATCAGCTATTCCTCTAGCCCAATTTTCTTCATCGTTAGGTTCCATAGATTCTATTGTTTCAATATAATTCTTCTTTAATTCATCTAGTTTTGGTTGAGTTCTTGTCTTACTATCTTCACTTCTTAACCAAATAGTTACATCGTAACCACAATATGCTGATTGAAATGCTATTTGACTTCCTAAAACCCCTCCACCAGCAACTACTATCTTTTTATAATTCATATAAACACCTCTTTATTATTAATCATTTTCATTATATCACATTTTTTGTAATTTAAATGTTCGGAATATTACTAT
>JAFUZI010000068.1 GCA_017476705.1 Bacilli bacterium | reverse complement strand
CATGATAAATTACGCTTTTGAATATATTAATGAAAATGAATTCCATAAACTAGAAAGATCTTTAAAAAAGTATAATATGTTGGCCTATAAAAAGCTGTATTTTGATTATTATCCTAGTTTAAAGGTTGGAAAATTCTTAGGAGAACTTGTATCTACGAATAAAGAAAAAAAGACTAAAACATATTCACTTAAACTTCCAACAGATGCAATGTTTTCTAAAGTTCATGGAGATGTTCAACTTCACTATATTGTTTATGAAGAAGAAAAAATAGTTATGCTTGATAAATTAACACCTGAAGACATTTTAACTGAAGGTCATAATTCTGAGTTAGTTACATATAAAGGTGTTATGGTATCTAAAGAACACTCAGACAAAGATTTGTTTAAAATAAATTTACTTAATATGTTAAATAAATAAAAATTGGAGTGCGTTTTAAATGTAAGAAAGAAGAATAACAATTGCTGATGGAATTAGATTTGGTGTAGGACTATGGATAAGTGGAATATTTATATTTTTAACTATTGCACTTGGTTTTCGAATATATATTAAATTAGCATATGGAGATAATTATAACAAACCAAGTATTTATGATAATTATTATAAAAATTATTAAGCAATAATGATATAGTTGTTGCTTTTTTTGTGCGGTCATAGGGCCTTAGGCATGGGGATTAATACAGCAAAAAAAGAGACTTATTAGTCTCTTTAATTTCTTAATGGTGCGAGTGAAGGGACTTGAACCCCCACGCCGTAAGGCACTAGATCCTAAGTCTAGCGCGTCTGCCAATTTCGCCACACTCGCAATTAGTGGTGGACCCTATAGGACTCGAACCTATGACCGCCCGGTTATGAGCCGGATGCTCTAACCAACTGAGCTAAGGGTCCGTAACATTCATCACTTCTTAATTTTATCATACAAGAAATAAATAATCAATAATAAAATATAAAAAATTTTATTTTTTAATTCATTTTTTTAAATATATGTATATTAAATAAAAAAATAATATAATAAAATTACATATATTATGATATAATTTTATTAGGTGATTTTATGAAATTTTATAATACTCTAACAAGAAAGATAGATGAGTTTATTCCAAACAATGAAAAAAATGTTAAGATGTATACATGTGGACCTACAGTATATCATTATGCACATATTGGAAATCTAAGAAGTTATATTTGTGAAGATGTCTTAGAAAAGACTCTTAATTATGTTGGATATAATGTTACAAGATGTATGAACATAACAGATGTTGGTCATTTATCTAGTGATTCAGATACAGGTGAAGATAAAATGCTTAAGGGTGCAGCTCGTGAGCATAAAACAGTTTTAGAGATTGCTGAATACTATACTAATGCCTTCAAGGAAGATTTTAAAAAGCTAAATATTAAATGGCCAGAAATCGTTTCTAAAGCAACAGATAATATTGATGAGTATATAAAAATAATAACAGTTTTATTAGAAAAAGGGTATGCATATAAATCAAATGGAAATGTTTATTTTGATACAACTAAGCTTAGTGATTATTATAAACTAACAAATCATAAAGAAGATGAGATGGTAGTTGGCGCTAGAGCAGGGGTAGAGGAAGATTCATTTAAAAGAAATCAGGCAGATTTTGTTTTATGGTTTACAAAATCTAAATTTGCTGATCAAGAATTAAAATGGGATTCACCTTTTGGATTAGGATATCCTGGATGGCACATTGAATGCTCTGGTATTTCAATTAAATATTTAGGTGAATACTTGGATATACATTGTGGTGGTGTTGATAATATATTCCCACATCATACAAATGAAATTGCACAAAGTGAGTCTTATCTTGGACATAATTGGTGTAATTATTGGTTCCATGTAGAACATTTAAATGATTCTACTGGTAAAATGAGTAAGTCAAAAGGCGAATTTTTAACAGTATCTTTATTAGAAGAAAAAGGATATAATCCACTTGCATATCGTTTATTTGTATTAAATTCTCATTATAGAAAAGTTTTAACTTTCTCATATGATGCATTAGATCAAGCAAGTAGTATGTATGATAAATTAGTTAGTAAAATAAAATCATTGAATAGCGAAGGAATAGTAAATGTTGAATTGGCTAAGAATTATCAAGATAGATTTAAAGCATGTTTAATGGATGATTTAAATACAGCGAATGCATTAACTGTTTTATATGATTTACTTAAAGATTCTGATATAAATGATGCAACAAAACTTTATCTCGTAAAAGATTTTGATAAAGTCCTATCACTTGAACTTATAAAAGAAAAAAATATAACTGATAGTTTAAAACAATATATAGAAAGTAAAATAGAAGAAAGAAAAATTGCTAAACAAAATAAAGACTTTGCATTAGCAGATCAAATAAGAGATGAATTATTATTAAAAGGTATAATTATAAAAGATACAAGAGATGGAGTTACATATGAAATAAAATAGGCTAAATAAGCCTATTTTTTATATGGTTTGTGTATTCACTTGTAATAATTGCTTTTTTATCCGATTTGTAAATTAGGTCAGTTAAATTTTTAATATGCTTTCTCTCAATTATAATAAATAGTATATATTTACCACCATTTTTACCACTTCCATATAAAGTAGTTATAATGTAGCCTTTATTTCTTAATTGATTTGATATGTCACTATCTGTGATGGAAATTAAAAAGCATGTTCCAAGCGCTATTTTTTCTTCTAAAAAAATACCCAGATAAGCCCCAATAAATGCTCCTAGTGAAAAGACTAATATACTAATAATATTTATATTTATTATTGTAATACTACTTGAAAGTATCCAAATGATTGATGATATAAAAAGTAGGATAGATGCAAATACTTTATTTTCATTGGAAACAAATATAATGCGTAAAGTAGATAGGGCATTTTCTAAAATCTTTAAAAAGAAAATAATTATATATATCAAACTAATCACCATTATTAATATCTCTTTATATTAATTTTATATACATAGTAGATTTTTTTAAAAAAGTTTGCTAAAATTAGATTAATGGTAGGTGAGGTACTTTGAATACCAATGAATTAAAATCTAAGATTAATGAGTATTTTGAATATATTAAAACCATTTATTTGAATGAATTTGATAAATATATATCTAAAGAAGTAAAAAATGATATAGTTAATATAAAAGATATAGTAGAACTAAGAGATGATATGCCATTTAAGGTACATGTTCATGATAATAAAATAACATTTAATTTAGATATCAAAAAATTTATTGAGGATAATGACTTAGCAAATCCAAAAAGTTTAATGGATTTAAATGATGAGAGTAAGCAATATGTAAAATATATATTGGATAATCAGAATGATGTATTTGAAATAATTAAAAATAAATTACTTGAAAGCATAATATTAGTATTTACAAAAAATAGAAAAGATGTAGTTACAATAGGTACAGTTAAAATGATTTGTGAAGAGTTATCTTTAAAATATAATTTACCATATGAAAAAATAATTAATTCAAAAGAATTAGAGGTTGCATCTTGTGTTGGTGATATAATTGGAAAAGATATTTTAATTTGTGGAGTGGTAAATAGAGATTTTAGTTTATTACAGAAAACTTTTGATTCATATTCTAAAGATACAACATATTTAGATTTTACAAAAAATATTAATGAAATATATAATAATTTTGTAAAAAAAATAGGAAAAGTATTTTTGACAGATTCTTTATATGAGTATGAAAAAATAGATTATAAATATGAAAATTATCTATCAAGTGCTTTAGAAAAAAAAGATAGTGATTATGAAGAAAAATTAAAAAGGTTGTTTTCTGTTAAAAGATCACTTGCTAATATGTATTCACATAAAATATTATTTAATTCACATGAACTAACTAAATTAATAACTGCTTATGATATGATTAACTCTATATTAAATAAAGCTAAAAAAATTGATAAAACACATAATCCAAAGTATTTAACTGATATGATTGATGAAGAATATGAAGAAATAATTTCTATCGAAAATTCAGCTAAAAAATTAATTAATCCAATTTGGCATAACTTTTTAACAAATGCTTCAAATGATGAGAAAGAATATTTTAATTATTTAGTAGCAACAAACATATATGATGATGTTGTAGAAGCAAAAATAATAAGTAGTGATATGATTGGAAAGATAAAAAGAATTGGCCTAAAATATGGATTTATATGTGTGCCTAAAGATGATGCAGTATTATATGCATCAACAAAGCCATTTGAATATGTTAAGGATGGTTCAAGATATTCTGTTAGTAGCAAATCAGAATCTGTTTTACAAACACCAAGCATGATTGTATCATCTAATATAATGGGGAAAAAATTAAGTAACAAAATCCTTTTAGATAAAAAAAGAATATATATATCAGGAGTTTATTGTATAGTAGATGATGAACTTGATAAGTGCTCAAATTATTTAAAAGCATCTGTTTTAGCAGAAGATAATAATCTGCCACTTGTTAAAATTGATTTAAATGAAAATATTAAGGTTCAACAAAGATAATACATTTGTATTATCTTTTATTTTTTACAAAAATCAACTAATTTTGACACTTTAGTTGGTTATAATATATCTGGGTGTTATAATGCGCAAATACTATTTATTTATAATAAAAAAGGAATACTATAATATTTATAAAGATAAATCATATGTATTATATAAAATTATAGAAAATTTATATAAACTTAGAGCATATGATTTTTCATATGGAATAAAGATATATAAGAAAATATGTCTTCCATTCGCAGTTAAGGTATTAAATAATTATTTAAATAAAAGAATAAAACATAAAAAATTAAATGACAAGGTAATTAAAATCTATTCTGAATTTGAAAATACATATATTCAAATAAACTATTCTTGTATCGTTGTTAAGTCAGATGTTAATATGCCGCAAATCATGAAAATATTAAATATATATAATAAAAATATCTTTGTCGTTGATTTTAACAATATTGATTATTTTTGGTTAAATGATTATTTTAAAGCAACAATTATAAATTAATTCATATAATTTAATAGGTGATTTTATGAGTAGTAAAGATAATTTTAAAGCGTTTGTAAAGATTAACCCATCACTTGCTAATTATGTGAATAATGGTGAAATGACATGGCAAAAGTTTTATGAGATGTTTGATTTGTATGGTAATGATAGTTCGGTTTGGGATAAGTATATAAAGGCTAAAAACAATTATAATATACTTGATTGGCTAAAAAATATTGATGTAGATAGAGTTGAGGAAAATTTAGAAAGTGTTAGAAGAGTATTAAGTGTTTTAGAAGACTTAGGCAAAAAAAATGATAGCGATGTAGAATCATATAGGCCTAGACCATTATATAGACATTTTGAGGATTAAGTGACATTAGATATACAATTTAAATTAAAAAATAATCCTTACTATGTAAAATATTTAAGAGAAAATTCTATTTGGTATAAGATATTAAATAGAGATCCAAATATGTTTAATTTATTTGAAAGTAAGGCTAAGGAGGCATACAAATTAAGAACTACTGATAAAATTTCAAAAGCGCTTGATACAGTAGAGCTGTTTCAAAATATACTGACAACATTAAAATAGTGTGATAAAATTAAATAGGTGGTAATATGCGTGTTATAAGTGGTAAATATAAAGGCTTGAATCTTGATGGGTTTAATATAGATGGAACACGACCTACTATGGATAGGGTAAAAGAATCATTATTTGGAAGCATTCAAGGATATTTAAAAAATAGTGTTTGTCTTGATTTGTTTGCAGGAAGTGGCTCTTTAGGAATTGAGGCGTTATCTAACGGAGCTAGTAAATGCTATTTTATCGATAATAATATAGAAATTATTAAAATATTAAAAAATAATTTATCAAACGTAGATAACTATGAAATAATAAATAATTCATATGATAAATTTTTAAATAATACTAATTTAAAGTTTGATATAATTTTTTTGGATCCGCCATATAAATATAATCTTATAAATCATTCAATTGAGCTTATATTAAAGAATAATTTATTAAATGAAAATGGAATAATCATTTGTGAATATGAAACAGAAAATGTTGAATGTTGCCTAGAATTAATTAAAGAAAAAAAATATGGTTCCAAATATATAAAAATATATAAAAATAGCTAATTAAGCTATTTTTTTTGCTATTTAAAAAGGTATTTAAAAAAATATATTGAATGATGTTAGTAAGGAGGTGATAAAGTATCGGAAAATACAAATTTGTTAAACAAAACGGCATTAAAGAATGTGGTATTGCCTGTATGTCAATGATTATAAAACATTATGGGGGCTTTATTAATCATGTAAGACTAAGTTATTTAACTAATATAACTAAAAATGGTACTACAGCATATGACATTGTTGAAGCTTTTAAGGCCTTAGGATTTAATAGCTATGGGATAAGATATGATTTGAATAAACATGCGGCCAAAATTAATTTACCTGCTATTGCGCATACAGTTATTAATAAGTCATATAATCATTTTGTTGTAATATATGAAATAAATTTTGAAAAAGAGTATTTAATAGTTGCAGACCCAGCTTCTAAAATTAAGAAAATGTCTTTTAATTCATTTAATGAAATATTTACAAATGTTATTTTAATTGCTTATCCAATTAGAAAAATTGAAAAAGAAGTAAATATTAAAATAATAAAATATTTACGTAAATTTATAAAATTTAAAAATATATTTCCTTCCTTAATTTTACTCATTGTATCTTTCATTATATCAATAATATATATTTCTTTTTTAAAACTTTTAATAAATAAGCTTAATAAAAAATATTTAATTTGTTTAATTATATTATTGCTTTTAAAGTATATATTAAACAAATTAAAAAACAAAAAGATATTAAATCTTAAGATTAATGCAGATTTTTCTTTAATGAAAGAGTCATTTGAAGATATTATTGATCTTCCTTACTCATATTATCGCTCACATACAACAGGTGAGATTGTATCTAGATTAAATGATATAGATAATATTAAAGATATAATTGATGTTATATTAATACTTATTAGCGATTTAATAGTTATTTTATTTGTTGGCACAATATTATTTTTAATAAACAAAATTCTTTTTTTATCTATATTGTTTATAGTTATTTTATATGCTTTAAATTATATTTCTCATTTTAAAAAGCAAAAAAATTTAATGCAAAATCTAAAGCAAGCAAAAGCTCTATTAACTTCATATGAAACTGAGTCAATTATAGGCTTTGAAAGTATTAAAGGTCAAAACTTTGAAGAAATATTTAAGGAAAAATATAAAATAAAGGCAAAATATTATCTTGATTCACTAAAAAATTATCAATCAGTATTAGATAGTATAAACAATATTAATGAATGTATTTCAGATATGTCTATGATCTTAATAATATCAATTGGAATATGTTTTATAAATAATGGACTTTTAAACTATAGTGATTTAGTAATTTTTTATGCATTATCTAATTATTTTATTAATCCAGTTTTTAATATTACAAGTTTATTACTATTAGTTAATGAAATTAAAATTTCTATAAATAGACTAGTTGAATTAAAATGTAAAAAAATAATTAAAAACGGCTATGAATATAATGATTTATTAATAAATAATTTAACTTATTTTAATAAAGATAAAATAGTATTAGAAGATATTAAATTAAAAATTAAAACAGGTGATAATCTGGCTTTAACAGGTAAAAGTGGATGTGGTAAAAGTACATTTTTAAAAATATTAAAGCAATACTATGAGACAAAAGATATTTTTATTGGAAATTATAATATTTCTGATATTAATCTTAAAGAACATATAACATATATTTCACAAGATGAATATTTGTTCACTGATACGCTTTTAAATAATATTTTGTTAGGCTCTGATTTTGATGAGGATAGATTCAATAAAATAGTTGATACATGTAGTTTAAAAAAAATAATTAAAGATAATAAACTTGGAGTTAATATGTTACTTGAAGAAAATGGCTTTAATTTAAGTGGAGGTGAGAGGCAACGTATTATCTTAGCACGTGCTTTATATCATATTAAAGATTATCTTTTTATAGATGAGGGATTATCTGAGGTGGATATTCATATGGAAAGATCTATCTTGAAAAAAATTATTAATCGCTTTAGCGATAAAACATTTATATTTGTAACGCATAGAAGAAACAATCTTGATTTGTTTAATCGAGTTATTAATATGAGTAAATGAAAGGAGGTATTTTTATATTACAAATTTTAGTAATAATGAGTTTTCGGTGGATATTAATGAAGTTGATGTAAGCGATAAAGAGATTTCATCGGTTACATTAAAATTTGATTTGAAGGAGTTTTTAAAACAGGTTGATGTTTTAAATATTATATTTGAGGTGGATGGAGAAATTTTTAAAAAAATACAAATAAAAAGGAGATGATTTTATGTTAAAAGATAATGAATTAAAAAAAATAGAAGGTGGATTTTCACTTGGATTAGGATTATTAATTGGAGGACTTGTAACATTTTTTATTGGGATGATTGATGGATATGTGCGTCCACTTTCATGTAGATAGGCCTATGATTAAAGATAGTGAATTAAAGTTAATCGAAGGTGGATCTATAACAGCAACATTTATAAGTGCGATTGCAAGATGTATAAATTCTATATCTGATTTAGGTCGTAGTTTAGGTTCATCTATTAGAAGAATTCAAACTGGAAGTTATTGTAGATAAATATAAAAAATACTTTAATTTATTATTATTGGTATTAAGTCCTTTCATAATTTTACTAATTATAACTATATTCGATATATTGTTTAGCTTTGGCGTATTTTTAGGCTCTTTTGCTAGAAATGTATCAATTTGCTTATAAATAAAAGCCTATAGGGCTTTTATTTGTCAAAATTTAACGAAAATTGTTGATAAATAGCTTATTTGGTGCTATACTAATTACAGTTGCGAGAAGGGAGGGATATAATGACAAAAGTTGTAGTTAAAAACGGTAATGTTGAAGGTGCATTAAAAACTTTTAAGCAAAAAAATGCAAAAAGTGGTCTCCTAAAAAAAGCTCGTGAAAGACAAGAAGGTTACATGAAACCTGGAGTTAGAAGAAGATTAGAGAAAAAAGAAGCTATTAAAAATAGTCACAGAAAATATAGAGATAATTATTAATTAAGAGCTTTTTAAAGCTCTTTTATGTTAGAAAGGGATATTTATGAAAGAAAGAATTGTAAATGATTTAAAAGAAGCAATGAAAGCTCAAAATAAAGAATTGCTTTCAGTTATTCGTATGGTTAAAGGCGCTATTTCTCTAGAAGAGATTAATACTAAAAAAGAACTTACAGATGATGAAGTAATAAGCATTATTGCAAAGCAAATTAAAACAAGAAAAGAGTCAATTGAAGAATTTAAAAAAGGTGGCAGACAAGATTTAATAGATCAAACTAATCGTGAAATTGAAATATTATCTAAGTATATGCCAGAACAATTATCAGTTGAAGAGGTAAATAAAATAATTGATGATATATTTGATTTAATTAAACCATCATCTATGGCTGATATGGGTAAACTTATGGGACTTGCTAAAGAAAAGTTAAACGGTCGCGCTGATATGAGTTATGTAAGTAAAACTATAAGAGAAAAATTAAATTAATTAAAAAAGTTCCTAAAAGAACTTTTTTTCTTTTACTTTTTAAAAGATATATAGTATAATTGTATATAGATTATAGGAGATGATTTGTATGAAATATGTTTATACTAGTGTAGACATTGGCTCAGATACTATTAAGGTAGTTGTTTGTGAACTATTTAATAATAAGCTAAATTTACTTGCAGCATCTTCTGTTAAATCAAATGGAATAAAAAAGGGTTTAATCACTAATGGAAAAGAAGCTAGTATTTCACTAAAAAAGGCAATCAGTGAAGTTGAGGATATGCTTGGCATTAAAATTAAAAATGTTATAGCAACAATTCCTAATTATTTTTCTGAATTTGTAATGGTTAAGGCTGAACAACATTTTGAGGAAGAAACAGAAATTACTGGTGAAGAGATAGTTAGTTTATTACAACTTGCTATGAAATCTAAAAAAATAGAAAATCGTGTAATGGTAACAACAATTCCAATAGATTTTATGGTTAATAGAGAAGAAGGAATTAAAGATCCAAAAGGAATGCTTGCACATGATTTTGCAACTCGTGCAGTAATGGTTTTAACTCCAAAGAAAAATATTATGTCAGTGGTAACTCTTCTTGAGGATGCAGGATTAGAGGTTGCTGATGTATCACTATCTAGTATAGGAGATATGGCATCAATGAAAGAAGATATTACAAAATCAGGTGTTGGAGCTGTTATTAATATTGGACATGAAACTACAACTGTATCTTTATTTAATAAAGGAATTATAGTTAATAATTCAGTTTTAGGTGTTGGTGGCAAAAATATTGATAATGATATATCTTATATGTATAAGGTAACTCCAAAAGAATCAAAGAAAATTAAAGAAAAATTTGCATTAGCTCATAAAAAATATGCAAGTAAAAGTGACTATATTGAAGTATTAAATAAAGATGGTGAAAATATAAAAATTAGTCAATATGAAGTTTCCGAAGTGGTAATGGCTAGATTAGAAGAAATATTAATTTTAGCAAGAAAAGAAATAAATACTTTGACAAAACGAGATATTGATTATATACTAATAACTGGTGGTACTAGTAGTATGACTAATTTCTCACTTATTGCTGAAGAGATTCTAGGCAATAAAGCTAAGGTAAGTGATATACATTTAGTTGGGCTTAGAAATAATAAGTATTCAGCAAGCGTTGGAAATATAGCTTACTATATTAGTAAAATGAAATTAAAAGGGAAAATACATTCAATGCTTAGTAAAAGCGATATGGAAGAAATATCTTCTGAAAAAGACGGAATATTTACAGTTTCAGAAGAATCAATGCTAGGTAAAGTATTTGGATACTTTTTTAGCGAATAGGAGGATTACAATATGTTAGGATTAGAAATCGATCAATTAGCAAAAATTAAAGTCGTTGGTGTTGGTGGCGGTGGAAACAACGCTGTTAACAGAATGATTGAATCAGGTGTACAAGGTGTAGATTTTATAGTAGCAAATACTGATTTACAAGTTTTAAATAATTCAAAAGCTCCAGTTAAGATTCAAATAGGAACAGAGCTTACAAGTGGTCTTGGTGCAGGAGGAAAACCTGAGATTGGTAAAGAATCAGCACTTGAATCTAGAAATGAAATAGAAGCTGCACTTGAAGGAGCTGATATGATTTTCGTAACTTGTGGTATGGGTGGAGGAACTGGTACAGGAGCTGCTCCAGTAATCGCTGATATCGCACAAGGACTTGGTGCTTTAACAGTTGGTATAGTTACTAAACCATTCTCATTTGAAGGTAAAAAGAGAATGCAACAAGCACTTGAAGGATTAGAAGAACTTAAAAAACATGTAGATACACTTATAGTTATACCTAATGACAAACTTAGAGAAATAATTGATAGAACAACACCACTTTTAGATTCATTTAAAGAAGTTGATAATGTACTTAGACGTGGTGTACAATCAATTTCAGATTTAATTGCTGTTTCAGGACTTATAAACCTTGACTTTGCTGACGTTAAAGCTGTAATGGAAAAACGTGGAAATGCCCTAATTGGAATTGGTATGGGTGTTGGAGATAATAGAGCTAGTGAAGCTGCAAGAGAAGCAGTATCTAGTCCACTATTAGAAACAAGTATTCAAGGTGCTACTGATGCAATTATAAATGTTACAGGTGGAGAGAATTTAACACTTTTTGAAGTAGAAGAAGCTGTTGAAGTTGTTAGAGAATCTGCTAATACAGATATTAATACAATATTTGGTGCTGTAATTAATGAAAATTTAGGTGATGAATTAATCGTTACTGTTATAGCAACAGGATTTGAAGAAGAAGATGAACAATTAAAAGATGAAATTTCATCTCCAATTAAGAATAGAGAAGTAGTAGATGATGATTCAATGGACATAGATGATGAAGATGATCTACCTCCTATTTTAAGAAAAAGAGTATTTTAATAAGCTACTAAATGTAGCTTTTTTTATTGCACTAAATTAATAATTATTATATAATTAAACTAGGTGATAATATGAAAAGAATAATAAAAAATCCAGTGATGATGTATATATTAGGAATTATAACATGTACTTTAACTACAGTATTAGCATCATCTTTGCTTGCTAGTGATATAACATATAAACCAAAGGATAAAACATGGGGAGTTACTAATGTACAAGCAGCTGTAGATAGTTTAAAGTTAGCAAAAACAAGTGATAATTATTCAACAAATGAGCGTGTTATAGGAACATGGATAGATGGGAAACCTTTATATCAAAAGACAATTGTTACTAATGCACCCGCAACAGCAAATTCTAATCTTGTTATTGCATCTATTAGTGATATTTCATATGAAACAATATTTATTGTAGGTGGATATGTAGAAACTTCAAATATTGTATATCCTCTTTCGATTGAAATTGGAAGTTTTGAAGATGGATCATCTGTATGGATCAGAAAAGAAGCAAAAACAATCGCAATGAATGTTAATTCTTCAAGAATTAATGCTTCTGTTTATGTTACAATTCAATACACAAAAACAACAGATTAAATAAATCTATAATTTGTTTAGAAGGAAGGAAATGAAATATGAAAAAAAGTGTATTAACAATTATTATTGGTATTCTAATTGGAACAATATCAACAGTATTAGCATCATCTTTGCTTGCTAGTGATATAACATATAAACCAAAAGATAAATCATGGGGAGTTACTAATGTACAAGCAGCAATAGATAGTTTAAAGCTAGCTAAAACAAGTGATAATTATTCTGCTGATGAGCGTGTTGTAGGAACATGGATAAATGGTAAACCAATTTATCAAAAGACAATTACAGGATTAAACATTGATATAACATGGGAAGCACAATATGTTGCCTGGACACCTGAAATTTCTTTTACGGCATTAGGTATAAATAATGTTGATGAGATATTTCCGGGAATGATGGGATTTGTAACTAATAATTCAAATAAAGTAATCTGTGATAATGTTACATTAAGAAGGACATCATCAACATCTGCTATTTTTGGCTTTATGTATGGTGGAAAGTTAAATGGTATTACACTTAGATATACAAAAACAACTGATTAATTAAAAGAATATTGTATTAATATTCTTTTTTGTTATAATAATTAAAAAGTGAGTTATGAAAACTTTAATTATTGGTGGATGTGCATCTGGGCTTGTTGCTGCTATATATGCATCAAATAATTCAGAAGTTACTATAATAGAAGCTACTAAATGTAGCTTTTTTCTTGCGTCAAATTAATAATTATTATATAATTAAACTAGGTGATAATATGAAAAGAATAATAAAGAATCCAGTGATGATGTATATATTAGGAATTATAACATGTACTTTGACTACAGTATTAGCATCATCTTTGCTTGCTAGTGATATAACATATAAACCAAAGGATCCTAGTTGGAAAGTATCAAATGTTAGTCAAGCATTAGATGAATTAAAAACAAGTGTAATTAAAACAAGATTTTGCAAATTAAAATCTGGTAATCATTTAAGTATTGGTTCAAAATATGAATGTAATCTTGGAGATGATATTAAAAGAGATTTTTATATTTTATCAAAAGATGGAAAATTAATTGATATGATAATGGGAAGCAATTTAAATGTAGGTGTAATGGATCATTCTAGTGCTATAAACTTTTTTTCTACAGGTGCTGGTAAGAATTATATAAATGATTGGTCTAATGTATTAAAAATTAAATTACCAACAGCAACTCAAATAGCAAATGTTGTAGGTATAACAGAAATATTATCAAAATCAGCTAATCAAGTATGGTGCTTTGAAAATAAAGCAAATATAAATGTAGATCCATGGTGTAGTGATTCAGAACAATTAAATCAAAAATATAATTGGTTAAAAGGATATTATTGGACAGATACTGTTCATAATAGTGGTACTGCTGGTTGGGCAGTTGGTGAATGGCCAGGTTTATCAGGTCGCCCATATTCGATGGGTGAAAAGTCTTCTATAAGACCTGTAATAACTGTTGCAGAGTATAACTTGTATGAGTAATATAAAATTAATTAAAGTTATGTAAATGTTAAATATGATTAAAAGAATATTGTATTAATATTCTTTTTTGTTATAATAATTAAAAAGTGAGTCACGAAAACTTTAATTATTGGTGGATGTGCATCTGGGCTTGTTGCTGCTATATATGCATCAAATAATTTGGAAGTTACTATAATAGAAGCTACTAAATGTAGCTTTTTTATTGCATTAATTATATAAATAATATATAATTAAACTAGGTGATAATATGAAAAGAATAATAAAAAATCCAGTGATGATGTATATATTAGGAATTATAACATGTACTTTAACCACAGTATTAGCATCATCTTTGCTTGCTAATGATATAACATATAAACCAAAGGATAAATCATGGGGAGTTACTAATGTACAAGCCGCAATAGATAGTTTAAAACTAGCTAAAACAAGTGATAATTATTCAACAGATGAACATGTTGTCGGAACATGGATAGATGGTAAACCAATATACCAAAAGACAATTGAATTTAATAATATTGCTATTGGAGAAAATACTAATTATCCACACAATATTGCATCAATTGATAAAGTTATAGATTATGAATTTATGTTTATTCATAATAGTGGTGCATTTCAAGTTGGTAAAAATACAATATCATATATGCGTGACGATGAAAAACTCACAAATTCTGTAAGAGTAGATCGTACAAATATTATAATAGCTGGTACAAATAAGTGGGATGCTATGGCAAATCGTTGGTGGTATTTTACAATCAAATATACAAAAACAACAGATTAATTAAAAGAATATTTGTAATAATATTCTTTTTTGTTATAATAATTAAAAAGTGAGTCAAAAAAACTTTAATTATTGGTGGAGGTGCATCTGGGCTTGTTGCTGCTATATATGCATCAAATAATTCAGAAGTTACTATAATAGAAGTTACTAAATGTAGCTTTTTTTCTTGCATTACTTGCATTAATTATATAAATAATATATAATTAAACTAGGTGATAATATGAAAAGAATAATAAAAAATCCAGTGATGATGTATATATTAGGAATTATAACATGCACTTTAACTACAGTATTAGCATCATCTTTGCTTGCTGGTGATATAACATATAAACCAAAAGATAAATCATGGGGAGTTACTAATGTACAAGCAGCTATAGATAGTTTAAAGCTAGCTAAAACAAGTGATAATTATTCTACTGATGAGCGTGTTATAGGAACATGGATAGATGGTAAGCCATTGTATCAAAAGACTTATGTAGCTAATGGAATTAGAAAAATTGATAATATAAGTACTCGTTCTTCATGGCAAATATTTGATATTTCAAATATATCCGCTGATGTTGTTTTTATAGATGGGTCTAGTTTTTATATGAAAGCTTATCGTGAAAGTGATGGATGGTATGCTTTTTTTCCAACTAGTGCAATGGTGAATCATATAGATACTAACAGTACAATGTATTATTATGTGGTAGCTAATAGAAATGCTATTTCTTTGTTAACAAATGGAATGTGGTGGCAAAATGAAAGTGATAGCACTGCCAAAATAGATATATCCGTAACAATTCGATATACTAAAACAACAGATTAATTAAAAGAATATTGTATTAATATTCTTTTTTGTTATAATAATTAAGAGGTGAGTTATGAAGACTTTAATTATTGGTGGAGGTGCATCTGGGCTTGTTGCTGCTATATATGCATCAAATAATTCAGAAGTTACTATAATAGAAAAAAATAGTGTTTTAGGTAAAAAAATATTAGTAACTGGTAATGGTAAATGTAATTACTGGAATTCTTTTCAAGATATATCTAATTATTAT
>JAFUZI010000067.1 GCA_017476705.1 Bacilli bacterium | reverse complement strand
GATGACTATCCATCTTTAAATGAAGATGGAGCAGTTACAGAAATATACATGAAAGATTTAGTAGATGAAAAATTAATAAGTACAAATTTAGTAAATCCAAAATATTGTATAGATGGTGAATGTATATCTAAAAAAATAGCAACATGTACAGATACATCATGTACAGTAGATGATTATACAATTAAAGTTACAAAGGATGAAATAGGTAAATATAAATATGAACTTTTGATTGGAATAAATACATGCGAGTATGCCGTTAATCAAGTAGTATTTGATGAAGGATATAGTGGAGATGTTAAAACATTCACACCTAAATGCGATGGAACATATAAACTTGAAGTATGGGGAGCTCAAGGTAGTACAGCAACTGGTGGAAAAGGTGGATATAGTAAAGGTAATTTTATTGCCAACAAAGATGATATAATATATATTTATATTGGTGGCCAAGGAACAATTAGTAAAGGTGGTTATAATGGCGGCGGTAGTAGTTCTAGCTATGGTGGCAATTATTGTGGCAGCGGTGGTGGTGCAACACATATGGCTAAGGTCCCTGGAATATTATCAAGTTTGCAGCAACATGCAAATGATGGAGAAATATTAATTGTAGCTGCCGGTGGCGGCGGTGCGAATGCTAACATTGGTGGTGTTGGTAATGGTGGAGCCGGTGGTGGTTTAACAGGTGGGAATGGTCCTGGAAATGCAGTTGGTGCTACTCAAACATCAGGTTATCAATTTGGTCAAGGAGGTAATGGCTACCTATGTAATGGCGGCGGAGGCGGCGGATACTATGGTGGGTATGGTAATACAATGCCAACAACATCTAGAGCTGGTGCCGGCGGATCAAGTTATATTGCTAATCTAAGTGATGCAGAAACATTATCTGGAATTAATACAGGAAATGGAATGGCTAAAATTACATATATAGGAAGTTAAGAACATTAAATGTTCTTTTTTTTATTTTATTTACAATTTGTAATAAAAATGATAAAATTATATTAAATAAAATAGGTGAATAATATGAATAAAAGGGCTTTTACTTTAATAGAAATGATTGTTGTATTAGTATTTATATCAATTATTGCTTTAATGGCATTACCTAATATAACAACAATGTTAAAAAATAGTATAGATGATGAATATAAAATATTTTTAGATGATGTTTTTCTAGCAACAGAAGCATATATAGAAAAATATAGAGATGACTATCCATCTTTAAATGAAGATGGAGCAGTTACAGAAATATACATGAAAGATTTAGTAGATGAAAAATTAATAAGTACAAATTTAGTAAATCCAAAATATTGTATAGATAATGAGTGTACATCAAAAAAAATAGCAACATGTACAGATACATCATGTACAGTAGATGATTATACAATTAAAGTTACAAAAGATGAAATAGGCAAATATAAATATGAACTTTTGATTGGAATAAATACATGTGAGTATGCTGTTAATCAAGTAGTATTTGATGAAGGATATAGTGGAGATGTTAAAACATTTACACCTAAATGTGATGGAACATATAAACTTGAAGTATGGGGAGCACAAGGTGGAAGTGCCAATTCAACTTTATTAGGTGGATACGGTGGATATTCAAAAGGTAATATATCCTTAATGTCTAAAACAAACTTATATGTGGTAGTAGGAGGTAAAGCTGAAGATAATGCTACAGCTGGAAATACATCAACAGGTGGATATAATGGTGGTAATTCTTCAACTGCAAAAAAGATAAACTATGATTTTATTTCTAATGGCGGTGGAGGAGCAACACATATTGCATTAGATGATGGATTATTAAAAGATTTATCATCTCATAAGGATGATAATAGAATTTTAATAGTAGCAGGTGGCGGTGGTGGTGCTTTTGATTATACTAAAAGCACATCATACGATACAGCAGGTGGTTCAGGCGGTGGAAATACAGGAGGCAATCCGGTTAATACTAACACCTACAGCGGATATGGCGCTACACAAATAGAAGGTGGTACAAGTTGTACAATTTCAAACTATGTACATGGTTCATTTGGCTTAGGTGGTACTGCATCTACATATTCTGGTGGCGGTGGAGGATATTATGGCGGAGGTGCTGGTATGGGAGCCGGCGGAGGTTCAGGCTATATAGCCAATTCACTTCTAACTGATAAAAAAATGGTATGTTATAACTGTACTACATCAAATGAGGTTGCAACTAAAACAGAATCTAATACTTGTCATAATAGTACTGCTACTGCTGATTGTTCAAAAGAAGGCGATGGTCACGCTAAAATTACATATTTAGGAAGTTAAGAACATTAAGTGTTCTTTTTTCTTTTATTTACAATTATGTAATTATTTGATAAAATTTAATAAGGAAAATATTTAGAGGTGATGTTATGAAGAAAGGTTTTACTTTAATAGAATTGATTGCGGTATTTACGCTTTTAGGTATTCTTTTGCTTTTTGTAATACCACAAATAACATCAATGCTAAAAAAAGAAAATACTAATTCATATGAAGATTTCAAGAAAAATATTTATATTGCAACTGAGGCATACGTAGTTGAAGAAAAAGTATCAATAGAAAATAGCACTTCAACAATTGTTTATTTAAAAGATGTAATTGAAAAAGGGTATTTAAAAAGTACTTTAGTTAATCCTGAAACCAAGGAAGAGATAAAAAATATGACTAGCGCTAAAATACTAGTTATGAAGAATAGTGATGGTATACTTTCTTTTGAATTATTAGAATCATAGGTGATAAGATGAAAACAATTAGAGATTTTGATTTATCTGGTAAAAAAGTAATTATTCGAGTTGACTACAATGTTCCAATGAAAGATGGAGTAATACTTGATGACAATAGAATAATATCAAGTTTAAAAACTGTTAAATATGCAATAGATAACAATGCTAAAGTTATATTATTATCTCACATGGGACGTATTAAAACAGAAGAAGATAAAATAAATAATTCACTAAAACCTGTTAGTGTAAGACTTAGTGAACTATTAAATATGCCTGTTAAATTTGTACCTGAAACAAGAGGAATAGAATTAGAGAAAGCTATATCTAATATGAATCCAAAAGATGTTATATTGGTTGAAAATACAAGGTTTGAGGATTTAAATGAAAAAGCAGAAAGCTCTAATAGTGAAGAACTAGGTAAATATTGGGCAAGTTTAGGAGAAATATTTATAAATGATGCATTTGCAACCTCACATAGGTCACATGCATCAAATGTAGGAATTGCTAAATATTTACCAAGTGGAATAGGTTTTTTAATTGAAGAGGAATTAAAAGCCCTTGATATAGATAATTGTGATAGACCACTTACTATAATACTAGGTGGAGCTAAAGTATCTGATAAGATTGGTCTTATAAATAATTTAGCTTTAAAAGCTGACAATATCTTAATTGGTGGTGGAATGGCTTATACATTCATTAAAGCAAGTGGATTAGAAATAGGAAAGTCTTTGCTTGATGTAGATAGCATTGAATTTGCTAAAGAAATGTTAGAAAAATATAAAGATAAAATAGTTTTACCAATAGATTCAGTTAATCGTGATTCAAAAGGAGTAATTAGAACCTGCTTTATAAATGAAATTAAAGAAGATGAGACTGGATATGATATTGGAATTCAAACAGTCAAATTATTTAAAAATTATTTATTAGATAGTAAAACAATCATTTGGAATAGGCCAGTTGGTATGTTTGAAGAATCACCATTTGATAAAGGAACAAAAGAAATATGTAATATTTTAAAAGATATTAATGTAAAAAAAATAGCAGGAGGTGGAGATACTGCATCTGCTATAATTAACTTAGGTTATAAAGAAATATTTACTCATATTTCTACTGGTGGTGGTGCATCACTTGAATTACTAGAAGGGAAAAAATTGCCGGGAGTTATATATGAAGAAGAAAATAATTAGTTTTGTACTTATAGTACTAGCAGCATCTTTAGTACTATATTTTTCACTAAAAGATGATTATGATACAATTGTAAAAACGATATTTAGCATTAATAAAATATGGCTAATAGTTGCTTTTATATTATTATTTAGTTATTATGTATTAAGAGCTATATGTATTGAGATAATTGCACGAAAATTTAAAAGTGATTATAAATTTAAAAATGCACTTAGAATGGTTTTGGAAACAAATTTCTTTCATGCCATAACACCTTTTGCATCAGGTGGACAACCATATGAAATATACTCACTTAATAAAACAGGAATAAAAGTTGCAGATTCTATTTCTATATCAATTGGAAATTTTATAACATATCAAATTGCTTTGGTATTGCTTGGATTAATCGCAATTATATCTAACTTACTTTTTAATATAATAGAAGCAAGTTTACTTAAAGGATTAATTATACTTGGCTTTATTATAAATTTCTTAGTAATATTAATTTTGCTTTGGATATCAATTGCTAAGAAGACTGAAAAAAATATTTTATATATTATGATTGATATATGTGGAAAGTTAAAATTAATAAAAAATATAGAGAAGAAAAAGGAAAAATTACATACATATTTAAGTGATTTTACAAAATGCTCTGAATTATTATTTCAAGATAAAAAAAATATGTTTTGCCTTATTATGTACCATTTAATATCACTAATTCTTTTATATTTGATTCCATTTGTTTTATTTGTTGGAATAGGTATTAATATAAAACTTTCAGATGTAATAGTTATTATGTCATATGTTATGTTAATAGGCTCATTTGTACCTATTCCTGGTGGAACTGGTGGGTTAGAATATGGCTTTGTAGCTTTTTTCTCTAAATATATAGTAGGAAGTAGAGTAAATGCTATAATGCTTGTATGGAGATTTATAACATATTATTTTGGATTAATATTAGGCTCAATTATACTTAATATAAAAAAGGAGAGTAAATAATGAGAATAGGAATATTTACTGATACTTACCCACCATATATAAATGGTGTGTCAACAAGTATAAAAATGATGGAAAAAGCATTACGTCAAAAGGGACATCAAGTATTTGTTGTGACTGTTAATACAGAAAATATGAAATATAAATATGAAGAAAATGGTAGAGTAATTAGAATTCCAGGTATTCCAATTGGAATATATGATTATAGATTAACTGGTATATATCCAGTTAGAGTATTAAATAAAATTAAAAAATGGAATTTAGATGTAATACATTCTCATACTGAATTTGGTGTTGGTACATTTGCTAGAATTGTAGCTAAACAATATAATATACCTCTTGTTCACACTTATCATACAATGTATGAAGACTATACTCACTATATAACACATGGATATTTTGATAAATCAAGTAAGAAATTAACAGAATACTTTACTAAATTCTATTGCGATAAGACTGCAACAGAGCTAATAGTTCCAAGTCAAAAAACTTATGCTTTATTTAAAGATAAATATAAGGTTGATAGAAATGTTCATATTGTTCCAACCGGAATTGATGTTGAAAGATTTTATCGTGAAAAACTAGATGTTAATAAAATTAAAACTTTAAAAAAAGAATTAGGGCTTAAAGATGAAAAAGTAATTTTATATGTTGGAAGATTGGCTGAGGAGAAAAATGTTGAACTTCTAATAGAAAGCCAAAGTTATTTTTCAAAGAAATATAATACAAAGCTATTAATTGTTGGTAGTGGACCTGATTTGGATAAATATAAAGCTTTAGCTAAAAAATTAAAATGCAGTGATTCAGTCATATTTACAGGAGCAGTTGCTTGGGAAAATATTCCATATTACTATGCACAAGCAAATATCTTTGCAACTGCATCGACTTCTGAGACACAAGGATTAACTGTAATTGAAGCAATGGCATCAGGCCTTCCTGTTATAGCAGCCCTTGATAAAGCATTTGAAGGTGTTGTTATAGATGAATTAAATGGTAAATTATTTAAAACTAAAAGAGATTATAAGAAATGCGTAGAAGAACTACTTAATAATCAAGAAAAATTAGATTTTATGAGTAAACAAGCTAGAATAACAGCTGATTCTCATTCTTTAAAGTATTATGCAGATCAAATACTTTATGTATATAAATGCGCAATTAAAACAAAAGAAAAAAAATCAATTAGAAATAAAATATCTAAATTTTTTCGACATAATTAGATAAAATTCATTCTTTAAAAAATTATTTTATAAGTGTATAATTTATATCAAGCAGTACTACTTTAGAAAGGAAGAAATAAATTGAAAAATATTAGAGTACTTATGATAGATGACAATGTTGATTTAATTGACATGGTTAAGGAGTATTTCAAAGGTAGTAGTGTTGTAAGTATTAATTTAGAGGCATATGATGGCTTGGAAGGTATAAAAATAATTGATGAAAAACGTGATTCATATGATGTAATTCTTCTAGATTTAATAATGCCCAAAAAAGATGGTATATATGTCTTAGAAGAAATGAAAAAAAGAGGCATAGATAAAAAAGTTATTGTACAAACAAGTTATAATGCATCAGATGTAATAAGACAAGTATCTGATTATGGTGTAAATTATTTTATTTTAAAACCTTATGAATTAGTTGATTTGGAAAATAGAGTAATTTCCTTGTTTGATGAAAAACATAATAAAAATATTGATATGGCATATAATAATTTGCAAATATCAATTACTAAGGTACTACATGAACTTGGTATTCCATCACATATAAAAGGATATCAGTATATTAGAGAAGGTATTTCCATTGTATATAGCAGTCCTGAAAAAATAGGAGGAATTACAAAAGAGTTATATCCTGAACTTGCAAATAAATTTGATACAACAGTATCAAGAGTAGAGCGAGCAATCAGACATGCAATAGAAGTGAGTTGGAATAGAGGAGATTACTATTTAATGGAAGAGATATTTGGCCATAGTGTTGATATTGATAAAGCAAAGCCAACAAACTCGGAATTTATAGTAACTGTTGCTGATAAATTAAAATTAGAAAGAAATAAAATAGGAGTGTAAGACTTTAAAAAATTTAAAGTCTTTTTTTTATTAAATTTTTATCAAGCTGTTTAAAAAACATTTTTTATATGTTATAATTTTATAGTAGGTGATTATATGACAGTAACAAGTATTATAGAATTTTTTACAAAGACTTTAGATGTACTTTTAGTATGGCTAGTTTTATATTATATATTAAAGAATTTAAGAAGAAATGTTAAAATGATATTACTTTTTAAAGGAGTTATTATAATAATTGGTTTAAAACTAATTAGTGTATGGTTTAATCTAGTAACAGTAGGTTATTTATTAGATTATGTATTTACTTGGGCTCCACTTGCTGTAATAGTAATATTTCAACCAGAAATTAGAAATATTCTAGAGCATTTAGGAAGAAGTCAATTATTAGGACGTCACAAGCTACTTACAGTAGATGAAAGAGAAAAAGTAGTTTATGAGATAGTTAATGCTATGGAAGCGCTAAAAAAAGATAGAATTGGTGCTTTAATGGTAATCGAAAGAGATAATAGTTTAACTGAATATATCGAAAAATCCAAAAAAATATATGCTGATATTTCAAGTGATTTATTGGTTACCATATTTTTCCCAAATAACCCTCTTCACGATGGTGGAGTAATCATTCAAGGTGATAAAATTACAAGCGCTGGAGCGGTATTCCCAACAAGTGATAGTTTAAAAATATCAAAAAGACTTGGTACTCGTCATAGAGCAGCACTTGGTATATCTGAGACTGGGGATTGTATAGCACTTGTAGTATCAGAAGAAACCGGAAGACTTTCAATTGCTATGAATGGTGAATTAAATTATAATCTAACTCTTGATGAAGTAAAGATGATATTACTTGATGAGTTAAGACCTAAAAATTCAAGTATAATTGAAGAAGAGGAGGATAACGATGAAGAAATTAGTGAATAATATAATACTTCCAATAATTAAATTTATTGATAAAAGAATCGTTACTCCAATTACAAAGTTAGTTGTAAAGTTATCAACAAAATATGGTGATTCAGGGAAAAAATTTGAAAAATTATTAACTAAGCCTAACACTTTACTTTTTGTATCATTATTTTTAGCAATAATAATATTTATTGTAATTGACCAAAGAATTATATCTTTTACAGATAATACAGCTGAAGTTTTAAAAGATAGAAAAATTAAAGTAATATATAATGAAGAAAAATATGTTGTAGAAGGACTTCCAGATAAAGTAGACATTACATTAATAGGAAGCAAGACAGATTTATATATTGCTAAACAATCAGCAAGTGATTATGTTACAGTTGATTTAAGTGGCCTTAAACCTGGAACACACAAAGTTAATATTGAGTATAGTCAAAATAATTCATCAATTGATTATAAAGTTAATCCATCTTCTGTAACAGTAATTATTTATGAAAAAGTATCTGAAACAAGAACTTTATCAGTTGATTTATTGAATAAGGATAGTTTGGATGCAAAGCTTATTGTTGATAAAACAGATTATGATACAGATAAAATTGTTATTAAAGGCTCTGAAGCACAACTTAAGAGAGTAGTTGAACTTAAAGCATTAGTTGATTTAAATAATATTCCAGAACAAGCTGCTGGAACATATAAATTAAGTGATGTTCCAATTAAGGCATATGATGTAGATGGAGAGGTTGTTGATGTTGAAGTTGTACCTGGTACAATTGATATTGATGTAACACTTGCATCACCAAGTAAAGAAATTCCAATTAAGATTATTCCAAAAGGTGAAGTAGCGTCAAGTTATTCAATAAGTTCAATATCATCAAGCGAAACAAAAATAACAGTTTATGGTAATGGTGATATATTATCTGATTTAAACTTTATACCAGTTTATATCGATGTAAATGGTCTAAAAGAAAATAAAACATATAAGGTTGAAATTGAAAAACCTGTTGGAGTTAAATCACTTTCAATTAATAATATAACAGTATCTGTTAGCTTAGGTAGTGTATCTACAAAGAAAATAGATGATGTAAGTATTGAACCAATTAATTTGGGAAGTGGACTTGCTGTTCAAGGTATGAGTGAAAGTGCAACAAAAGTTTCAGTTACATTAAGAGGAGATCAAAATGTTATAAATGGTATTACAGCAGACGATGTAACCGCATATATTGATCTAGAAGGCCTAACTGAAGGTGAACATGACGTTGAAGTAAAAGTTGAGGGAACTGATAATAAAGTTCAATATACTTCAATGACTAAAAAAGTAAAAGTCAGAATATCAAAAAAATAAGGTAGATTAATCTACCTTTTTATTTTATTATATGTTATAATTAAAATATAATAGGGGATGGTAAATGTGATAAGGAAACTTAGATATTTATTATTTGCTTTTGTCTTATTAATACCATATGTTGTAAATGCAGAAGAAGTAGAATACACATTATTTGATTCTGTTATAACTGTAAATGAAAATAGGACACTAGATATAACTGAAAATTATAAATTATATTTTATAGAGAATGTTGATAAGATCACTCGAAAAATTAAAATGAATCAAATTGTTGTTAGACCTGATAACAAAAAAACTCAACTATCAACAAAAATAGAAAATATAAATTCGGATGCGGCATATTCTACAAAAAGAATAAACGGAAAACAAAACATTTTTTTAAATGTAGATGGCGCTCAAGATGAAGTATATGACTATAGTTTGAGTTATAAATACAACTTGGGTAAAGATTCATTAAAAAATGGTGATGAATTTTATTATGAAATTGTAAATAATGTAGATGCACCTATATCAAATTTTATATTTACTATTAAATTTCCAAAAGAAATAAATATTAATGATGTTTACTATGCGATAGATAATAAATATAATTTGAATAAAGATGATATTACATATGAGTTAAATGGAAATGTTTTGACAGGTTCATTAAACATACTACTTTCTAATAACCAATCTTTTTCCATATATGTAAAGCTTCCAAAAGGATATTTTAAAGGTGCAACTGATAATTTTAATTATTTAAATTATTTACTAATTAGTATTCCTTTATTTGGTTTAGTAGCATTAATATACTTTTTTATAAAATATGGTAAAGGTATTGCTTTAAAGGTTAGAAGAACATGCGATATATATAAAGGCTTTGATTCGGCTGAGATTGGATATTTATATAAAGGTAAACTAGAAGAGCAAGATTTAACATCAGTTGTTTTATATTTAGCAACTAAAGGCTATTTAAAAATAGTAGAACATGATGATGGATATAAACTTGGTAAGGATAATTCATTTCACTTTGTTAAATTAAATGATTATGATAAGAATAATGCTGCTCAAGAACTATTGTTTGATGAGTTATTTAGAGGCAGAAATAAAACAGAACTTAAAGATATTGAATATCATTTTGCTCAAACATTTAAAGAAGCACATGAAATGTTAGATAATGAAGATAATCACAAATTGTTATTTTTTAATGATATAAAAAATGTAAGATTAATATCAATTATTTTAATAATATTATCAATTATTTTTAATAATTATAGATCAATATATTTATTTACAAATTCATATTTATTAATAATACCAATAATTGCAATGATGTTATTTGGTTTATATGTTGTATTTTTATCAAATGCCAGTGGAATATTAAAAATTATAGTAGCAACACTATTTTTGAGTATGTCTTTATATATAGGAATTTCACCAATAATTTTTAATATGCACTATTTAATTATTTATTTAATAGAAACTATTTTAACAGCTTCAATGTGTATTTTATATACAAGACTTTCTGATAGAACTAAATATGGTTCAATGGTGTTAAGTGAAGCATATGGTTTAAAGTATTATTTAGAGACAATATCAGCAAGTGAATTAAAATCAAAGATAGAAGAAAATAGTAATTATTATTATGATATGATACCATATGCATATGTGTTGGATAGTCTAGAAGTCTGGATAAAAAAAGGTAGGGATATTATAACTAATCCACCAGATTGGTATGTACCTTCTAGTGAATTTACTTTGAATAATTTTGAAAAATTTATTAAAAATGTGTTATATACAACAACGCTTGTTATGATGAGGCAAGTATATTCAAATAGTGACTTAATAACATATACAAACGATAAAGTAAAAACAAATTTAAATGATTAAATTTATAAATAAAGGTTTATTAAAAACCTTTTTTTTGATAAAATGAATGTAGGGTGGTATTATGCAAGATAATTTAGAAAAATTACTCAATAAAATAAATTTAGATAGAACTTTATATAAGCATTTTATAGACGGCAAACTTGTTAAAATTATCTTAAATAATACTAAAGATAGTTGTACAGTTGTAATTGATTTAAAAGATCACTTGGATTTAGATTTATATTTAAAAATGGAAGAGTTATTAAATAATTATTTTAAAATAAATACAAATTTAAATATAATATCATCAGGTAATAATCATAAAGAATTTTATAAATATTATGATTTTTTTGTGGATAAATTAAATATAGAAGAACTTAAAGATAATGATGATATTTTATATAAGGGTAATAGTGTAACTATAGAAACAAATGATGATATAGATGATTCTAAATTAAAAGAATTAGAGAATTTATTAAATAAAGTTGGTTATTTAGTAAAAATAAAATTGGTTGAAAAAAAAGAAATTGTTAGACCAATTACGGTAGAACCACCTAAACAAGAACCTTCTTTAGAAGAAAAACCTAAGTTTAACTATACTAGAAAAGATAGAGTAAAAGATGATCATCCTGATGTTTTATATGGAAGACTCATTAATGATTCATTTACTCGCATGGATACAATTGTAGAAGTAAATCAAACAGTTACTGTAGAAGCTTATGTGTTTGGTTCAGAACTTCGTGAAATTAAAACAAAAGATGGAAGAGAATTTAAAATACTTAGCTTAAAACTAACTGATTATACAGATAGTATATATGCAACTTTATTTATGAATGGAACAGAAGAAGTTCCAAAAATAGAAGATGGTAGTTGGTATAAAATTAGAGGACGCGTTAAAGAGGCTGATAAGTATAATCCAGATATTTCACTAGCCATATTAGATATTAATATTTTAGAAAAACAAATTGAAGAAGTAATAGATGATGCACCAGTTAAAAGAGTGGAACTTCATGCTCATACAATGATGAGTCAAATGGATGGTGTAGTAACACCTGATGACCTTGTAAAGACTGCTAAAAAGTGGGGTATGAGAGGTGTTGCTGTAACTGATCATAATGGTTGCCAAGCATTTCCTAATGTATTTAATTTAATTAAAGGAATGAATAAAGGTCTTGATGATAAAGATAAGTTCTTAGGTATTTATGGTACTGAACTTACTTTAATTGATGATACAGTAAATATTGTTAAAAGACCTACTAATACAAAATTACTTGATAATACTTATGTAGTATTTGACCTAGAGACTACTGGTTTTAATGCTGGTGGTAAAGATTCAATAATTGAAATAGGTGCTGTCAAGCTAAAAGATGGAATGATTATAGATAGATATGATCAGTTAATAGATCCAGAAGTAGAGATTAGTGAACGTATTACTAGTGTTACTAGTATTACTAATGAAATGGTTAAAGGAAAACCAAAAGAGAGGGAATCTGTAATAACATTCAAAGAGTGGATAGGTGACCTACCTTTAGTTGCTCACAATGCTAAATTCGATACATCTTTCTTAGAAATGGCTTATAAAAAATATGACTTAGGAGAACTTTTAAATCCCGTTATAGATACATTAGAGTTATCTCGTACAATGGATAATACTTATGCAAGACATAGCTTATCTGCTTTGGTTAAAAGATATAACGTTCCTTTTGATGAAGAATCACACCATAGAGCTGATTATGATGCTGAGGGAACAGCTTTAGTATTTGCTAAAATGCTAACTAAACTTAATAATACAAACTATGAGTTAATGACCGATTTAGATAAATTAGTATCTAGGGATGAAATACATAAATATGGTAGATCTTTCCATGTAAACTTATTATGTTTAAATAAAACTGGTCTTAAAAATTTATTTAAGATTATATCGTTAGCTAATACAACATATCTTTATAAAACACCAAGAATTTTAAGAAGTGTTATTGAAGAACATAGAGAAGGATTACTTATTGGTAGTGGATGCTATGAATCAGAAGTATTTATAGAAGCAAGAAGTAAATCTGAAGAAGAACTTTCTAATATAATAAGTTTCTATGACTATGTAGAGATACAACCACTTGATTTATATTCACATTTACTAGAGTCAGGTGATTTTGGATCACGTGAAGAATTAATTGAAGTTGTTAAGAAAATTATAAAGGTAACAGAAGACTCAGGTAAGATAGTTGTTGCAACAGGAGATGTACACCACTTAAAACCTGAAGATAAAATATATAGAGAGATTATTGTTAATCAAAAAGTTCCAGGTGGTGGAAGACATCCTCTTGCGCGTTATAATAAAATACCTAGTTATCACTTTAGAACAACACGTGAAATGCTTTCTGATTTTGCTTATCTAGGTGATGATAAAGCATATGAATTAGTAGTAACTAATACAAATAAAATAGCTGATATGATTAGTGATATTGAAGTCATTATTGATACTGGTGGAGTACCATTCTCACCACGTGTTAAAAATGATGATGGAACATATCTAGACTGCCCTCGTGTAGTAACTGATCTTGTTTATGAAAAAGCTGAATCATGGTATGGATCACCACTTCCATATAACATAGAAGAGAGAATTGCTAAAGAGTTATATGGTGATATTGTATTTACAGCTGTTAAATACAACTTAGGTGATAACTATACTGATGAAGTTGGATTTAAAACACTTCATGATGTAATATTAAAAGGCTCAGATAATACTAAGGAATATGTTAGAGATTATTTAAGAAAAACAATAGAAGAAGAACTAACAGATGATGAATTAGAGAAAAAATTAAAGTCTTCACTTGGTGGTGTAATAGGAGCAGGATTCGATCCAATTTATCTAATTGCTCAAAGACTTGTTAAAAAATCTAATGATGATGGTTTCCTAGTAGGTTCCCGTGGATCTGTTGGATCAAGTTTTGTAGCAACCATGATGGGTATAACTGAGGTTAACTCACTTCCAGCTCACTATAGATGTCCAAATTGTAAACATTCAATTTTTAATGATACAGATGGAGAATCTTTAGGTAGTAAATACTCATGTGGAATAGACTTACCAAGTAAAAAATGTCCAAAATGTGGTGAAGATATGATTAAAGATGGTCAAGATATTCCATTCGCAACATTCTTAGGATTTAATGCGGATAAAGTACCAGATATAGACCTTAACTTCAGTGATTTAAATCAAGCTGCAACTCATGAATATACAAAAGTATTATTCGGTGTTGATAATGTTTATAGAGCAGGTACAATAGGAACTGTTGCTAGTAAGACTGCATTTGGTTATGTTAAAGGATACTGTGAAGATAAAAACATAGTTATGCGTACAGCTGAGGTAGAAAGATTGTCACTTGGTTGTACTGGAGTTAAAAGAACAACAGGACAACATCCAGGTGGTATAGTAGTTATACCAGACTATATGGATGTATTTGACTTTACTCCATTCCAATATCCTGCAGATGATCCAAATTCTGCTTGGAGAACAACACATTTTGATTACCACAAAATTGAAGACTGTGTACTTAAACTAGATATTCTAGGTCACTCCGATCCAACACAACTTAGAATGATTGGGGAGACTACTGGTATGGATGTAACTAAGGTCCCACTTGACGATAAAGAGACAATGGGAATATTCTTATCTCCTAAACCATTAGGCGTAACACCTGAGCAAATCATGTGTAATACAGGAACACTTGGTATACCTGAATTTGGTACTAAGTTTACTATATCAATGGTAGAAGATACTAAACCTAAAACATTTGCTGAGTTAATTAAAATATCAGGCCTATCACATGGTACTGATGTATGGGTAGGAAACTCTCAAGACTTAGTTAGAAATGGAGTTGTACCATTTAGTGAAGTTATTGGTTGTAGGGATGATATCATGGTATATTTAATGTATAATGGACTAGAACCTATAAAAGCATTTAAAATAATGGAATTTGTCAGAAAAGGTAGAGCTAGTAAGCCAAAAGATCATGAACAATGGCTTGAATATGTTGATTTAATGAAAAAAGAAGGCATAGCTGATTGGTATATCGATTGTTGTGCTAAAATTAAATACATGTTCCCAAAAGCCCACGCTGCTGCATATGTAATAAGTGCATTTAGAATTGCATGGTTTAAAGTACATATGCCTGTTCATTATTATGCATCATGGTTTTCATCTAAGGCAACAGATTTTAATATTGATGCTATGATTAGTGGTTATGATGCTATTAAAAATACATTAATAGAAATTCAAAATAAAGGTAATGATGCAACAAACAAAGATGCAGGTGTAGCTGAATCTCTACATTTAGCGCTTGAAGCATCAGCTCGTGGAATTAAATTTTTAAATGTTGATTTATATGAATCAAATGCTAAAACATTTAAACCTAAGGATGATACATCTATGTATCCATCATTTACATCAATAGATGGATTAGGTGAAGCAGTTGCTAATAACATAGTAGAAGAAAGAGAAAAAAGACCATTTATTTCAATTGAGGACTTTCAAGTTAGATGTAAGGTTTCATCTACTATGATTGAAAAAATGAGACTTATGGGAATTTTTAAAGGAATGCCTGAATCAAATCAATTAAGTTTATTTTAAAATAAAAAAACAGCTTATGCTGTTTTTAATTTTCTTCTATTTTAATTGCGCCAACAGGGCATCCATCTTTAACATCAAGAATTTCTTCTTTCATAGCTTCATCCATATTTTCTAGATTATTGTCCTTTGCTTCTGCTTTACCATCATCATTTTGATCAAATAAATCGCAACTTGAAAAACAGTAACCACATCCGATGCACATATCGTCATCTACTATAATTTTTTTCATAACATCACCCAATGTAATTATAAAAAAAATATTAAATAAAAGCAAGTAGTATTTTAAATTATAAAAAAATATGTTAAAATTATTGTAGGTGAGCTTGTATGAGTCGAATGGATAGATATTATAAAACTAGCTATAATTCTAATAAAAGGACAACAAGAAATTCGGATTTATATAGAACAATATATAATGATACTGAGTATACAAATATAGAAGGTATTGCTGATATAGATAAATCAAATGAAGTTGATATAGCTAAAATAAAGAATATGTTAAAAAATAGAGAAGATTATCAAAGTGGTAGAGAACTAAAATCATTCATTCCAAAGGAAGAACCAGTAAAGTATGAAACTTTTGAAAGAGATACTGATAGAGTATATGATATAAGAGATATATTAAATCAAGCACGAGAAACTAAACAAGAAGAAAAATATCATAATTTATCTGATGCTAATGTAAAACTTTTAAATGAACTTAAAAATAAATCAAAAGAAGTTGCTGAACCAGAAAAATTAGAAACAATGATTGATACTATAACAAATACAAGTAAGCTTAATAAATTATCAGATAGTGAGCTTGGACTTGATATGTTGGATTTAAAATCTGATAATACTCTAACAAGTTCAAATACATCAATTAAATCTATTTTAGAAGAAGCTAAAAAACAGGAAATGGAGTCGAAAACCTCTACTGATACAGGACTTGATAAATCATTTTTTACATCAAGCATGTCATTCTCAGATGCTGATTTTGAAGGTATAAATGAACTTAAGAAAAATGTTCATAAAAATTCAAATGCAATTAAAATAATAATGTTTATTGTACTTTTATCAATAACTTTATCAATTGCACTTTTGTTATTTAATATATTGAAATAACCAAATGGTTATTTTTTCTTTTATAAAATTATAGTATAATATTATCGGTGGTTATATGGTTATTGAAAAACTAGATAATAAAGGTAGAGGAATATGTTTTGTTAATAATAAAATTACATTTGTTGAAAATGCTTTGCCTGGTGAAGATGTAGAAATCGAGATAATTAGTGAAAAGAAGAAATATAATGAGGCAAAAGTTTTAAAATATAATAAATTATCCAATGATAGAGCTTGTATAAATTGCAAATATTATGGTATATGTGGTGGATGTGACTTACTTCATATGGATGAGGAAAAAGAACTAGAATTTAAATTAAAAAAAGTAAGTGACATATTAAAAAAAATTGGTGGAATAGATATAGAAATTACCGAAATAATAAGCCCAAATACATATAACTATAGAAATAAAGCAACATTTCAAGTTGATAATAAATTAGGATTTTTTAAAAAAAGAACTAATGATTTAATTGAGGTAGATAATTGCCTACTTGTTGATAATAGAATAAATGAGTTAATAAAAAAAATAAAAGAATTTGATTTGATTAATATAGAACAAATTATTATTAGAGTAAGTCGAAATGAAATAATGATAATAATTAAGTGTATAGGAAAAATTGATGATAGATTTATTGAATTAAATGTTGATTCAATAGTTTTAAATAAAAAAGGTATTTATAAAACTATTAAAGGACCTGGCTATATAATAGAAGAATTAGGTGATTATAAATTTATAGTACAGCCTGATTCATTTTTTCAGGTTAATAGTAAAGCTGCAAAATTATTATATGATAAGGTGTTAGAATTTGCTGATTTAAAAGGAAATGAAAAAGTATTAGATTTATATTGCGGAACTGGTACAATAGGTTCATATATTTCAAAATATGTAGATTCAGTTGTTGGAGTAGAAGTTAATAAGTATGCTATTGAAGATGCAATAAAAAATAAAAAGCTAAATCATATTAGAAATATATATTTTATATGTAGTGATGCAAATAGTATTGATCTTTCAGGCTTTGATTTAATAATAGTAGATCCACCTAGAAGTGGGCTTGATAATAAAACGATTAATTACTTGTTAAATATAAATCCTAAAAAAATAGTATATGTATCATGTGATCCTGTCACACTTGCACGTGACTTAAAAATATTAATGGATAAATATACAATAAGGGATGTATCATTAGTTAATATGTTTCCAATAACTGAACATGTAGAGACAGTTGTTAAATTGGAAAAAAAGTAGAGGAAAGATAATTTTAAAACGTGTTATACTATTAATTAAATCAGGAGGAGGATTTATGAATAAAACAGAATATAATACAATAACTAAACTATTAGATGAAGGAAAAATAGATGAATTAAAACAATATTTAGATAAACAAATGGATACTATATATTTAAAATCAGCTAGAAAAGTTCTGATGAATTTAATAAATAGTGATTGTGAAACAGAATATCCTAGTCATTATCAACGTGTAGAATTGCATCAGGGTATAAGGAAAACTTATCGTGGTATTTTTACAAGAAATGAAAATGGTTTAATATTATTATATAGAGACAGTAATTTGTTTGAATTATATAATGAAGAAATATTAACTCCAAGTATGAAAGATATTTTAGAAAGAACTTGTTCTTTTGAACAAGAAACTAAAAAACAAAAATTAGAAGGAATAAAAAGAGTCCTTGCTGATTTAGATAAAACAGTTCAAAGAGAAGTTGCTTATATTAGTCATGATGAAAAATGCATAGAAGCTTGGTCTTCAAATGAAAAAGTTTCTGTAGTTGTACCTAGTGAGTATTATACAATTGCGCATCAACTTTTAGGTGAAAAAGTTGAAGAATATATGGATAATGAAGGAACTGGTATTTGTCTAAAATCATCAAATGGTAGGGCTTTAATTATGGGGTGCAAGTAAAATATTTCGAATGATTTTAAATTGCTATATATTTATTAAAAAAGATATGATTTCATATTTTCTTTAATGCAGTGACATTTGTGATATAATGTATATGAACCAATTTTAAAAATAGGTGATAATATGAAAAGCGTGTTATTTGTATGTCATGGAAATATTTGTAGATCAACAATGGCAGAATATATATTTAAATATCTAATGGATAATAAAGTATTTGTTGAATCACGCGCCACATCAACAGATGAGATAGGAAATGACATATCCCCTGATACTAAAGAACAGCTAAGTTTACATAATATTCCATTTGCTAGGCATTACGCTAAACAAATAACTAAAGAAGACTTTGATAAGTTTGATATAATTGTTGGGTTTGATGATGCTAATATAAGAAATTTAAATAGAATGTTTGGTGAATCTTCTAAAATAAGAAAGCTTAATATTAAAGATGTAGATGATCCTTGGTATACGAGAGATTTTGATAAGTGCTACACTGAAATATATGAAGGATGCTTAAAGTTAAAAAAGGAAGTAGAGGATTAAAATGAACATAGAAACAATTATTAAAAAAGAAAAGAAAAAATATAAAATAGTATTTTTAGTATGTATAATAACTACTATAGTAGGTATTCCATTATTGGCGATATCATCAAATCTTAGTGATGAAGATAAGAAAAATGCAACTCATTTTAAAAAGAAGTTAAATAAACTAGCTTATATTGAGCCAACATATTTATCAGAGCCATTTTATTATTATGATGATGAACAACAATCATATAGATTTGTAGAAGATAAATCAGGAGATATATATGTTATAAATGTATTTGAATCAGATGTTAGTGATATAAAAAACTATAATTCTAAAATATATGGTAGAGGTAGAGAATTAGATGAAAATAAAATAAAATACTTAACAGAAGAATTTAGTAAACAATATGAAAATGTAACAGAGGATAAAGTAAGAGAAATATATGGTGTTTATTTTGATACATCAAATGTTGATAGTCCAGTTGTTGCAGTATTATTATTCTTTGGGGTTATGTTTGGTGTACTAGCTCCATTTATGCTTTTCGTATATTTATGTTTATACAGATCATTTAAAAAATCTATTAAACATTTAACACGCGATAGAATAGAAGAAATAAATAAAGAATTAAATGGTAATATAAACCAATTTAATAAATTAAATATTGTTTTAACTGATAATTATTTACTAGCATATAGTAAAAAGTTGTTATGTTTTAACTATAGTGATATATTTATGATATATAAGCAAAAAATAACAACTAAAAGAGTATCCAATTATTTTTTATACATAATAGATAAAAGTGGTAAAACATATCAATTAGGTTCTTCAAATCAATTTGCGACTAAGCGTTTAAATGAGATTGATGATATAATAAATATGGTATCTTTAAAAAATCCAGAAGTACTTATTGATCAAACAGAAGAAAATAATAAACTTTTAAAAGAATTTAGAAAAGAAATAAAAAATAATAAAAAAAATAAAATTACAAATTAATTGTAATTTTTTTTAACACGTTATATAATTTATATAGGATAAAAGGTGATATTATGGAGACAATTAATAATTATTTAAAGTATTTTAAAGATGTTCCATTTAGTGAAAGCCCATTTAATGATGTAGATAATATTATTTTTTCAACACTTGTTTATTTAGATTTTGAAAAACTAATAAATAAACCAATCAAATTAAAGGACTTAGGTAAAAAGTATTTTAATAATATTGATTATAGAGAACTTAAAAAAAGTCCTATTATAATTAGAAGAACGACTGATAATTTTGAATTATTATTTAATGGTGATAGATATAAAGATATAATAGTATCTGACTATGTAAAATTTGTAGATTCTGAAAAACAGTTTTGCGCAATGAAATTTAAAGATAACTCATTTACTTATATCGCATATGAAGGAACTGATGATTCTATGATTGGATGGAAAGAAGACTTCCAAATGATTTATAAGTTTCCAGTTCCTGCTCAAAAAATGGCTATTGATTATTTAAATAGAGTTGCTAAGTTTTCTGATAAAAAGATTATTGTTGGAGGTCACTCTAAAGGTGGAAATTTAGCTATGACAGCTAGTATGTATGCTAAAAGCTATATTAGAAAAAAAATAGTTAGAGTATATAATAACGATGGCCCTGGATTTAGAATAAAAGAATATAACTCTCAAGCATTCAAGAATATGGAAAAAAAGCTTAGAATGTTTGTGCCAGAAGAGTCAGCAGTTGGAATGTTGCTTAGAAATACAAATAACTATAAAGTAATTAAAAGTAGTGGTAAAGGCTTATTCCAACATAATCCTAATAACTGGAAATGTTATGGACCAATTTTTTTGAGTGGTACTTTATCTGAAGATAGTCTTGATGTTCATAGAAAAATAATCAAATGGCTTAATCGTCATGATGATATAAAACGAAAAAAAATGGTTGAGTCAGTATTTGATATGATTGATAAATCTGAAATAAAATTATTTAGTGAATTAAGGCAATTAAGATTAACAAGATTGGTTAAACTTATAAAAGCTAGTAAAGATGTTGATAAAGAGTCAAAAGATCTGGTTATTAGTGCTATAAAGGTTTTATTATTTAAAGATGATGATTTAAGTGAATAAAAAAATAACAAATAAATTAAAAAAATATTGACAATAAAAAATATTATATGTTATAATTTATTTGTTCTTTTATGGGGAATTAGCTCAGTTGGCTAGAGCGCCACGCTTGCACCGTGGAGGTCAAGGGTTCGAATCCCTCATTCTCCACCATATAGGAATTACACCTTGCTTAGCAAGGTTTTTTATTTTTTAGGTAACGATTTAGGAAACAAAAAAACTATTATGTTTATTTAGGTGATTTATGAAAAAAAATATGTACAAAATAGATAATAGTATTGAAAAAATATATATGGGTAAAAATACCATGTTTTTAGATATGTCTGAATTTAAAAGGGTAAAATCTAAATTAAAAGGAATTAACTATAGTATATATTATCCATATAAAGATAGTGAGAAAATGATTATTTACACAAATGAAATACCTAATGTTACATTATTTAAAATAAATACAAATGAAACTTTAACACACTCAAGTATTCTAGGTAGTATTATGGCTTTAAATATATCATCTAATTATTTAGGCGATATAATTGTTGATAATTCTAATTATTATTTTTACATAATGAGTGATCTTAAAGATTATATAAAACATAATTTGACTAGTATTGGAAATGCTAAAGTAACTTTAGAAGAAATGGATTTAAATGAACTATTAAGTTATGAGAGAAGATATATGGAAGAGACTATTATTGTATCAAGCCTTAGAATTGATAATGTAATATCTAAAATTATTAAAACAAATAGAGATACTGTTTTAGATAAAATAAAAAATGATGAAGTTATATTAAACTGTGAAATACTTTCTAAAAATACTTATATTTTAAAAGAAAATGATGTATTTAGTATAAGAAGATGTGGAAAGTATAAATATGTTGGATTTATAAAAAGTACAAAAAAAGATAACTATATAATTAAATATTTAAAATATATTTAAAAAAAATTAGTTTTAATGTATAATCTAATGAGGTGGTTTTAATGAATAAAATTATAATGATTAAATATGGTGAACTAACTACAAAAAAAGCAAATAGAAAATTCTTTATAGAAACGCTAACTCGTAATATTGAAAGAGTACTTGCTGATTATAATGTTAAAATAACTAAAGATAGAGTAAGAATGTATATTGAATTTAATGAGAGAGATTTATCTGGAATTTTAGATAATTTAAAAAAAGTTTTTGGACTTCATGGTATAGTAGTCGCATCTCGTGTTAATAATAATATAGAGGAAATTGAATCATGCGTTTTAGATACTTTAAAAGAATCTAAAGATAAAACTTTCAAAGTTGATACTAAACGTGCAGATAAAAATTTCCCAATTCATTCAATGGATTTTAATAATAAAATAGGTGGATTAATTTTAAAAAATACTAGTTTATTGGTAGATGTTCATAATCCAGATTTAATAGTTCATATTGAAATACGTCCTGAGGGAACATTTATCTATACAAATGAAATTAGAGGTATAGGTGGTTATCCAGTTGGTATTCAAGGAAAAGGACTATTAATGTTATCTGGTGGTATTGATTCGCCGGTTGCTGGATATTTAGCTTTAAAGCGAGGTGTGGATTTAGAATGCTTATATTTTGATTCTCCTCCACACACAAGCATTGAAGCTAAAAATAAAGTAATAGATTTAGCAAATATAATCAATGAATATTCAGGTCACATTAAAGTTAATGTTGTGCCTTTTACTAAAATTCAAGAAGAAATATATAAAAATGTACCGGACAGTTATATTATTACCATAATGAGAAGAATGATGTATAGAATTGCTAGTAGAATTTGTCAAAAAAACAGATTAAAAGTAATTATAAATGGAGAATCTATTGGTCAAGTTGCTAGCCAAACTTTAACAAGTATGGTAGCAATAAATAGTGTAACTAATATGCCTGTTATTAGACCAGTTGCTTGTATGGATAAACTAGAAATTATTGATATTGCTAAAGAAATTAATACATATGAAACAAGTATACTTCCATATGAAGACTGTTGTACTATATTTTTACCAAAACATCCAGTTATAAATCCAGATGTTGAAAAATGTATTAAGTATGAATCAACATTTGATTATGAATCATTAATTGAAGATGCAATTAATAATATAGAAGTAATAACAGATTTAAATACAAAATCAAATAATGATTTTTCTGAATTGTTATAATTTACCAACTAATTTATGACATAATATTCATACTTTCGTACAAATTATTAGTGTACGGGAGGTGAATACAATGAATAATAAAAATTCAAATAGACTACATGTACCAGGAGCTAAACAAGCTATTGAAAAAATGAAATATGAAATAGCTAATGAATTAGGTGTTAATATGGGACCTGATGCAACTAGTAGAGCTAACGGATCTGTTGGTGGAGAAATCACTAAAAGATTAGTTCAAATGGCAGAACAAAGTTTAACAGGAAATTATAATAAATAATTTTAAAGACAGTTTAAGAACTGTCTTTTTTTATCTACAATATGGGCATGGATAATATGGATATATAGGATATGAAGGATAGTATATAGGTCTATTAAATCCTGGACTAACTAAAGCACCTGTTATACCACCTAATATAAATGGGCCTAAAAAACCTCCTCCAATAAATCTATCTTGTGTTTTATAAGGTATTCTATAATTGTTCATGAAAAAGCCTCCTTCAAAAGTATTATATGTTAAAGACTAATAATAGTGACATTTTATACATAATCTATATTAGGTGATATAGTGTATAAATTTTTTAAAAGAATAGGACTTATTTTACTTGTTTTTGTAAGTTTTATATATACAGAAAAAGTAACGCTTGTTGTAAAAGAATATGACAAGTTAATGCTTGATATAAAAGAGTATGATAGAAATTATAAGAAAGAAATGGTTGAGGCAATAATACACGACAATACTATAATACCTGGAATAGCAGGTAAAAAAATAGACATAGATAAATCTTATAATAAAATGAGATTTAATAATAAATTTGATGAAAATTTACTTGAATATAAATTAGATTATCCAAAATATAGACTTAGTAATAATATTGATAAATATATAATAGGTTCACAAAAAAAAGAAGTCGCACTGATTATTAAAATAAACAAAGATTTTGATAAATCTATTTTAGAAACTAATGATAAATTATCTTTTTATATGAATGATAGTTTTATAAAAAACAATACACTTTTAGTTACTAATTTAGTTAAATGGAATTATACAATTTTAAATAATCAAAACTATTATTTAAAAACTATAATAGGCCAAGAAAAAACTTTTTGTATGACAGAACATATGGATGATTCATTGTTAAAAGAATG
>JAFUZI010000066.1 GCA_017476705.1 Bacilli bacterium | reverse complement strand
TGAAATTATTGAGATTGTAAAATGTTTTCTAGGACAGATAGGAAACAAGGATTATCCATGATACTATGATTATAGTGTCAAAATATATACAGTAAATGGAGAAGTTAGGCTAGTAGAGATAATTCGAAAATCTTCTTCTTCTAGAATTATTGTTCTAATAATTATTATAGAAAGGGAAAAATCAATAAGGGTTTTTCCCTTATTGGTTTGTATAGAAAAATGAAAAATAAATCTAACGAAAAATTTATAATCGCAAGAAGAGCTAGACAAACAATTGATTATATAATTAAGAATACTGAAAATTTTCCAAATAAATATACTATTTTAAAAAATAATATTATAAAGACTAGTTATTTAATGCTTGAAAATATTTATCGAGCTAATATCTTTCAAGATATTAATGATAAAAAAGAAATTATAGTAAATATTGAAATGATAAATTATTATTTAGATGAAGCTTTAAGAAAGAAAATTATTTCCAAAAAGAAGTATTTATCTTATGGAAAATATTTATATGAAATTGATCAGATGGTAAGAAGTTGGCTTTTATATGAAAAGAGTTGATAATTTATATAAAGATATAGCTAATTTTTATTCTATTTATGATATGACAAATAATGTATGTACTTCTGTTAGAAATAAGAAAAAAGTAGATAAATTTGAGACTTTTAAGATGGAACATGTTTATCATATCTATAATAAACTATATAAAAAAGACTTTACTGTAGGTAAATATAATATTTTTATGATTAGTGATCCTAAATGTAGAATAGTAATGGCCCAAGATATTGAAGATAAAATAATTAATCATTTAGTGTCTAAGTATGCTTTAAAATGTGTTTTTGAAAGTAAATATACTAATTCTATGTGTGCTACACGTATAGGTTATGGAACATTGTATGGAATAAAGCAACTTAAGATATATTTAAATAAAATGAAATGTAAATATAATAATTTCTATATATTAAAACTAGATATTAGTAAGTATTTTTATAAAATTGATCATGATATATTAAAATCATTAATTAAAGAAAAAATAAAAGATAAGAATTCTTTATTATTACTTGATAGTATTATTGATTCTACTAATAGTAATTATATAAATAAAAAAATATATGAATTAAAAAACAATCGTATTGATTATTTAAAAAAATGTACTATAAATAATAAAAATAAACTGATAGATGAAGTAGAATCTATTCCATTGTATGAATATGGTAAAGGGGTAGCTCTTGGTAATGAGACATCTCAAGCTTTTGGCTTGATTTATTTATATAAGTTAAATCATTATTTAAAAGAAAATCTTCATTTGAAATATGTTATTAATTATATGGATGATTTTGTGATTATTCATCAAGATAAAGAATATTTAAAAAGATGTTTAGCTATAATAATAAATATATTAAAAGAAGATTATAAGCTAGATATAAATAAAAATAAAACTAGAATAGATAGTATAAAAAATGGAATCGATTTTTTAGGATATCGATTTTTTATTCGTAATAATAGAACTATTATGAAGTTAAGAAATAAAACAAAGAAAAAATATAAAAGAAAAATTAAAAAAGTAAGAATTTTATATAGAAATAATCAAATTAACGAAAATGATTTTTTAATTAGATTAAATAGTTATAATTGAATATTAAAATTGGGGAGTTGTGGGAGTTTATTTTATAAAAAGGAGGTAATTATAATAATTGAAAAATATTATAAATATAAGAGTGATTATAAAGATTATGTAATTTTTATTAAAAGTGGTAATTTTTATGAATGTTTATCTAATGATGCTTTGATTATAAATAATTTATTAAATTATAAAGTTAAGAGAATTGGTAATACTTTAAAAGTAGGTTTTCCTATTAATAATATATCGGTAGTTACTAGTTTATTAGTTAATAATAATATTAGTTATATTGTTGTGGATAAGGATATTATTGATAAATATAATTCTAATAGTAATAATTATAATTGTTATTATTATGATATGGAAAAAATACTTTTTAACTATATAAGAATAGATAAAATTATAAAATATTTAGAATATAATGTTTTGAGTAATAATATGAATGATATTCTTAATAGGATAGATGAAATATTAAAGAGTTATGTTTAAATAAAAGAGTTTATGATGATGGATATAGTGAAATAAATTTTGATAGACTAGGTTTATTAGAATGATTAAAGATATTGAAGATAAGTGAATTGATATAAAACTTAGTTTTAAGAATAATTAATTTTTTAATTGACATAAGTATAAACATTGTATATACCTATTTTAGGAGATGATTACTATGGAATCAAGACTTCAAAAATGGGGAAATTCAGATGGCGTTAGAATACCTAAAGCATTTTTACAATCTTTAAATTTGAAAACTAATGATAAAATCATTATTGAACAAGTTGATGATAAAATTGTTATTTCAAAATGTAATAAAGATAAAATTTCTTTAAAAGAATTATTTGATGAATATCATGGAAAAAATATAGCAAAAGAATTTGAATGGGATGATGCAAGAGGTAGAGAAATATGGTAAGTAAGTATATTCCAAAACAAGGGGATTTAGTATATTTAGATTTTAATCCTACAAAAGGTCATGAACAAAGAGAATTTAGACCAGCTATTGTTATAAGTAATAATATTTTTAATAATAATACTAAAATGGTTATGGTGTGTCCTATAAGTTCCAATATAAAAGAGTTTCCTACTCATTATCATTTAGAAGATTCTATTCATATTAAAGGTTCTGTTTTTTGTGAACACATTAGAAGTATCGATTATGAAATTAGAAATTTAAAATATGTAGAAAAAGCAAGTGAAAATGATTTATTAAGTGTTATGATGCTTGTTAATGCTTGTATAGAAGAATAATTAAAATTAATCTATCATAAAGGGATAAGGGCAAGTTTTTTTCATTATGATAGAAAAAAGAACAGTCTATACAAAAATATTTTATTTGTTACATAATAAAATCATAAAATTATCTTTTATTTTTCTATATAAAACAAGTTTTTTATAAGAAAAAATATGTTATAATAATTACATAAATAAAGGAGGATTTATTATGGATGCGATAACTATAAAGAAGGCATTACTTCAACAAAAAAAAATAAATTTACCAGGTAATTTATATTATAAGACTCAAATAGATTTTGCATATAATACAAATCATATGGAGGGTTCTACAATTACTCCAGATGAAACGAGAAGCATCTATGATACTGGAACAATACTTGCTGATAATAATAAAGTTATAGTTATTCGTGACATAACAGAAACTCAAAATCATTTTACTTTATTTAATTATATGTTAGATACTATTGATGAACCTTTAACTGAAGATATGATTAAGCATTTTCATTTTTTACTTAAAAATGGAACTATAAGTGAAGAAGATAAGGAAACAATTGCTATTGGTGATTATAAAAAGCTAGCCAATTATGTAGGTGATATTAAAACAACGAGCCCTATAAATGTATCAATCGATATGAAAGAATTGTTAACTTGGTATGATGAATTATCAAACAAAACCATCGAGGATATCATAGAATTCCATGTAAGATTTGAGAAAATTCATCCTTTTCAAGATGGCAATGGTCGAGTAGGAAGAATGATTATGTTTAGAGAATGCTTATATAATGACATAATTCCATTTTTTATAGAAGATCGAAATAAAGATTTTTATATAAGAGGAATAAAAGAATATCAAATTAATAATGAAAAAGGATATCTAATTGATACTTGTTTAAACAGTCAAGATAATTATGAAAAAATAGCTAAATATTTTTTGGAAAATAAAGAAAATAGTGATAAATAGATGAAAAAACAATTTAAAAAATCTACCATAAACGACAAGGATTTATTTGTCCAATACATACTCGTATTATAAATCATCATGTTTATAAACATACTTATCGTCCTCAATATACTTGTTCTGAGGAAAATGTATGTAGTAATGTTCAATGTGGTTCTTGTTGTCAATTTAATTAGTTATAAAAAGAGAATTATTTTCTCTTTTGTTTTTTATGATAGAAAAATAGAGAAGTATAAGTATAAAAATTCTGTTTAATCCGAAGCTTCATGTTTTACGTGAAAGATTTATGTAGGATGAATGGAGTTTTTTGTGTATTTTTTGATTAAATTATCTTTTTATGGTATAATATGCATTATTAAAAAGGAATTAAAAGATATTAGGGGTGTTTGTATGGAACATAGTAATTTTGAATATAAAAAGTTATTAGAACTTAAAAAGATGTCTATGCAAGAATTATCTGCTTATTATAGAAAATTACGTAGTTATGAATATGATATAAATAAGCCATTAGAAACTAGTAGAATTAAGAAGAGAATTTATTTTTTAACTAAATTATTATTAAAGATTGATCGATTGTTAAGTGGTAGAAAACTAATTTTATTTGATGATAAGAGGTCTCATAATGTTTCTTGTGGAAAAGTATATGCATCTAGTCATGTGGGGAGATATGATATTGAATCTGCTATGGAAGCTATTAATGAGCAAGTCTATTTTGTTATGGGTGATCCAGAAGAAACATATAGAAATTTTGAGGGTTTTTTCTTAGATAAGATACATGGAAGAATTTGTATGGATACAGGGTATAATATAAGTGATATATTTAAAAAATATAAGGAAGGACAACCTTTAACATCTCATGAATTAGAATTATATGAAGAATATAAAAAAGATAGACATATTTGTGAGGTAACATGTACTAGAAGAATTGCGGCTAAGGATAATATATTAATTTATCCTGAAGGGGCATGGAATGTGACTCCAAGATTGACTCAAACTTTGTTTCCTGGTGCTGCGAGAATAGCTATAAATGGTAATGGAGTAATTATTCCAATAGGTATTGTAAGAGATAAGAAAACATATACAGTAAATATTGGTAGTGAAATGAATATATCTGGTGCATGTGAATCAGATGTGAAAGATATTACAGAGTGGTTAAAAGAGAATATGAGTTCATTAGTTGGAGAAATAATATTTAGTAGTAATAATGTTGTCTCTAGGGATTCTTTAGGAGATTCATATCAAAATGAACTAGATTTTATAAGTGATATAATGTCTGAATCTGAAAATGGCTATACATTAGATATTATAAAAAATACTAGATATAATGACCCGGACTATCCAGAAAATGTTTTTGGATTTCAATATATAAAAAGGCTTTAATGTAAAGTCTTTTTTTGTTATAATTTAAAATAGAGGAGTGGTAGTAATGAGTGGGATATGGTTACCTGGAGGTGCGTTAGTATTATCAGTTTACCTTGTAGTATTGTTTTTTCTAAGGGGATCAGTTAAGAATTATGAAACTATTATATATAAGAAATTAATTCTCATTAATTTATTTTATTCATTATTAGGAGTTATTATCTACTTATTTGCCATGCTTGTTGGACACCTATATTTAACAGGAGTATTACAATCTTTTTATTTAATAATGATGGATTTAATGATTTTATTTTTATTGAAATACGTTATAGAATTAAATAAATTTGATAAAAAAGTAAGTAAAACAATGAATATGATATTTAATATTATTACTACTATAGTAGTATTATTTATATTAGCATTACCTATGGATACTATTATTGTAGGAGAGACTGTAGATTTAAATGGACCTGCTTATTATGCAGCTATGGTTGAAGTAATATTATATATGTTTTTATTGATTGTTTTTTGTATATCATTATATGTTAGAAATAAAGACAGTAGAAGTAAACTATTACCATTTGTAATTTTATTTGTATTTTTTATTATTGGTTTGATTCTTCGTAGTTATTATCCAGAAGTTATTACTGAAACGTTTATATTTACTTTAAGTTATTTAGTAATGTTTCATACTATTGAAAATCCAGATTTACGAATAATTAAACAGTTAACATTAGCTAAAGATCAGGCTGAAAGAGCTAATAATGCTAAAAGTGATTTCTTATCTAGTATGTCTCATGAAATTAGAACGCCATTAAATGCAATAGTAGGCTTTAGTGAAGATATTCAAAGTCATAAAGGTGAAGTATCACCTGAAATAGTAGAAGATGCTGATTATATTATGGAAGCTTCTAAGACTTTATTGGAGATTGTGGGTAATATTTTAGATATTAATAAAATTGAAAGTAATAAAATGGAAGTAATAGAAGTTAACTATAACTTTAGGAAAGAGGTTGAATCATTAGCTAAAATTGATGCTACTAGAATTGGTGACAAAAATATAAATTTCAAAATAAATATAGCACCAGATATTCCTTATGAATTAGTTGGTGATAAGAGTAAAGTAAAAGAGATAATTAATAATTTATTAACTAATGCAATTAAATATACAGAACAAGGAGAAATAGAGTTAACTGTAAAATGTATAAATCAAAATAGTATATGCAATTTAATAATTAGTGTTAGAGATACAGGGAGAGGAATAAAAGCCGAGAATATTGACAAATTATTTACTAAGTTTGAACGATTAGATATAGAAAAGAATTCTACAACAGAAGGAACTGGGTTGGGATTAGCAATTACGAAAGCATTAGTAGATATGATGGGTGGTAAAATTAATGTACAATCTACATTTGGACAAGGTTCAATGTTTGTAGTTCAAATACCACAAAGAATAAGTCAAATGGTTAATCCAAATCAAACAATTCAAATTAATATTGATCCAATTCAACAGATTGTTCAACAAAATGTTAAAGAAGAAATAGTAGTACCTAAGGGATTTGATAGTAAAAAAATACTAATTGTTGATGATAATAAATTAAATATTAAAGTTGCTAGGCGTGCATTACAAGATTTTGATTTAGAAATAGATGAGTGCTATGATGGGCAAGAATGTATAGATAAGGTTGTTCATGGTAACGAATATGATTTAATATTAATGGATATTATGATGCCTAATATGAGTGGTGAAACAGCTTTAGCTAAATTAAAAGAAAATCCTAATTTTAAGATTCCAACTATTGCTTTAACTGCTGATGCTATTGCAGGTGCAAAAGAAAAATACTTAAGCGAAGGATTTATTGATTATATTGCTAAACCATTTAGTAGGGATCAAATAAAAGAAAAATTAGATTTAGTATTTGATTCTTCAGTACTGCCACAAGAGATATCACAAGCTGTTTTAGTAGAAGAATTACAAGAACAAACAGAATCAATTTCGCAAAATGAAGTTGTACCAAAATATGATCCATCGATAAATAGGTTTGCTAATGTAGAAGCTCATGTTTTTGGAGGAGAAAATGATAAAAAGGATGAATAATCCTTTTTTTGTTTGATTTAGAATTATCTATGTTGTTTTTGTTGTAAAATGAAAAAAGCAAAAAGGTATTTGAAAAAACTAACTATTTTTGATAATATATAATAAAGAATAATAGTAGATTGTAAATATGATTAAATATATAAGTAAAATATGAGAAGGTGTTGACAATGCTTAAGGGTATTATTACCATTAGACAAGAGACAAGAGACAAGAGACAAGAGACAAGAGACAAGAGACAAGAGACAAGAGACAAGAGACAAGAGACAAGAGACAAGAGGTAAACCAACTATATTGTGGGAGAAGGCCACCATAAGAATGAATATAAAAATCTAATTTCAGTTATTTTTATGAAACAATAAAAAATTAAATATAAGAAATTAGAATAATAATAGAAAGAAGGATAAAAGTATGAAAGAAAGTAAAAAAAGATTAAATTATTTATTAGGAATAGTATTATTACTATTAGTATCTGTAGGATATGCCGTATTAAGTACTAATTTAAATATAATAGGATCATCACAAATAAGTGCACCTACTTGGGATATCCACTGGGAAAATGTAAGTGTAAAGTCTGGTAGTGTGTCAGCATCAACTCCGACAATTGATACAAATAAAACTACAGTAAACTACTCAGTAACATTAACTATTCCAGGAGATTATTATGAGTTTACAGTAGATGCAGTAAATGC
>JAFUZI010000065.1 GCA_017476705.1 Bacilli bacterium | reverse complement strand
GCAACAGGTTATCTAGGTCACTTAGAAGTTGGTAAAACTTGCGCTGATATTGATATAACAAAACCTACTATTTCAGGTGAATTAGAAGGTAAAAAATTAAAATTAACATTAACGGATAATGAATCAGGAATATCTGGATATTGTGTAAATAAAACAAATGATAGTAGTACATGTACTTGGATTGATACTAATGATGATCACGTTGAATATACACTTAGTAGTGCAGGAACATACTATGCATTTGCGAAAGATAAAAAGAATAATATATCAGATAGTATAGAGTTTACAGCTCAATCATCATCATTTTGTCAAGTAGCTAAAGGTACTAAAACAACCTTAGCATATACAGGTGGAGTTCAATCTTATAAAGTTCCATGCGATGGATTATATCAATTGGAAGCTTGGGGAGCTCAAGGTGGTAATGTTGGACAAAGATATGAATGGTATAATGGTCAACATGTTGCTAGTTGGATTACAGATGCTTATGGTGGTCAAGGAGGATATACTGTAGGTTATGTTGAACTACACGAAGGTGACACACTTTATGTAGGCGTTGGAGGCCAAGGTGGAACAAGTGATTCTAGTCATGAAGATGGCCCTGGAGGTGGCTGGAATGGCGGTGGTCATGCAATGCATCAAGGTGATAATGGTGGTGAAACTGGTGCTGGAGGCGGCGGTGGATGTACACATTTTGCTTTGAATTCTAATCGTGGTGTTTTATCAGCATATTCAGGAAATCGAGATGAAATATTAATTGTTGCAGGTGGCGGCGGTGGAGCTGCTCATGGAACAGGTGGAGCTGGTAATAATCAATCAGCAGGTGGCGCTTTCGGTCAAGGTGGTGATGAACCATTTAACTATCATGGTGGTAATAATGCCGGAGGAGGATGCGGCTGGGCTGGTGGAGCTAAGGCATATTGGCCAAGTGCATATGGTGGCTCTGGATATATTGGTGGTGTTAATAGTACAATTACTTTTAATGATGTTACATATACATCTAGTTTAAGTAGTGGACGTTCAGGTCATGGACAAGCCGCAATAACTTTGAAAGATTATTAAAAAGAACTTAAATAGTTCTTTTTTTATTAATATGATATAATATTTATATAATAATTATTAGATAGGAGAATATATGGAAAAATCAAAAGTATATTTTATAAGAGAAATAACACCTGAGAACATTATCAAATTATATGATTTATTGGATAAGAAATTAGAAGGAAAAATAGCTGTTAAAGTACATTCTGGAGAAGAGGGAAATCAAAATTATTTAAAGCCTAGTTTTATGAGACCTATGGTTGAATATGTAAATGGAACAATTGTTGAATGTAATACTGCATATAGTGGTGAGAGAAATACTACAGAAAAGCATTTAAAAACTATAGAAAAACATGGTTGGAATAGTTTGTTTGATGTTGATTTGATGGACGCAATAGGGCCTGATTTAGTTATTCCTGTAAAAAATGGATATCATTTAAGTGAAGACTATTTAGGAAAGAATATAGCAAATTATAATTCGATGTTAGTAATTTCTCATTTTAAGGGGCATCCTATGGGAGGCTTTGGAGGAGCTTTAAAACAATTGTCTATAGGATGTGCATCAAGTGTTGGTAAAGCTTGGATTCATTCAGCCGGTACAAATAAAGATCAATATACATTATGGGATAATCTTCCTCCTCAAAATGACTTTTTAGAGAGTATGGCTGATGCTGCAAGTGCTGTTGTAGATTATTTTAAAGGTAATATGGCATTTATTAATATTATGGCTAATATGAGTGTTGATTGTGATTGTTGTGCGGTTGCAGAAGATCCTTGTATGAAAGATATTGGTATACTTGCAAGCACTGATCCTATTGCTATTGATAAAGCATGTATAGACTTAGTAGAATCCAGCAATGATCCAGGAAGTTCACATTTTATGGAAAGAGTTAATTCTAGAAATGGATTACATACAATTGATGCAGCATATAAACTTGACTTTGGTAATATAGAATATGAATTAATAGAAGTAAAATAAACTATCTTTTAATAGATAGTTTTTTTGTTTCATATAATTAATTGAGGTGATTAAATGACTTATACAGTAACATCTGGTGATACGCTTTATGGTATATCAAATCAATTTGGTGTAAATGTTAATGAACTTGCTTTTTTAAATAATATTACAGCTAATACTTTAAAAATAGGCCAAGTCCTTACTATTCCAACAGATAGTGGTGCTAATCCTGATAATATGTTTATGTATACTGTAAAAAAAGGAGATTCATTATATAGTATTGCTCAAAAGTATAATACAACAGTTGGTGAAATAATAAATCTAAATAATTTAAAAAACGATAAATTATCTATAGGTCAAATACTTAGAATACCTGAAGAATACACTAAAGAAGAAGATATGGTAATGCCTAAATATACTAGTTATACAGTAAAAAAAGGAGATTCGCTATATAGTATTGCTAGACTCAATAATATAACAGTTGATACTATTTTAAAAGATAATGGACTTGTAAGCCCTAATTTATCTATAGGTCAAAAACTAAAAATAAGAACAAATGTAGAGACTATAGAAGAGTGTATTGGAGAGGATTTTAATATTCCTGATAATTCAATTACTTACGTAGTTAAGAAAGGAGACTCACTATATAATATTGCAAAAAAATTTAATACAAGTGTTAGTGAAATAATAAATTTAAATGGTTTATCTAATAATAACTTAAGTATTGGACAAAATTTAAAAATACCAGGAGGTATTATAGAGCCTAATAATACATATGTTGTAAAAAAAGGGGATACTTTATATAGCATTGCTAAAAAGTTTAATACAAGTGTAGATACTATTAAATCTAAAAATAATATAAAAAATAATTCTATATCAGTTGGGCAAATACTTAATATATAAGACTAATTTAGTCTTTTTTTCATATACTTTATTGGAGGTATTTTATGAATGTTTATAATGTAAGTAATCCTGAATTTAAGGAATCTATTTTTTATAAAGAATTTTTAGATAATAATCCAACAGTCGGATATTTAAAAATTAGGGCATATGCTGCAAGTGAAGCTCTTCCTATTAGTAATTTACAAGTGGAAATTAGTAAAACTATGGGTGATAATAAAATTATTTTTTTTAGTGGTGTAACTGACAATTCTGGAATGATAGAGCGTGTTACTCTTCCAACACCTAAATTATCTATTAATGATTTAAATGTTCCAAATAATATTGAGTATGATATTAAAACAACATATGAAGGTGTTGATACCATATATAAAGTAATTATGTTTGAAGGTGTATGTGTTGTTCAAACAATTAATATTAATCCAAATGTTGGTGAATCATGATACGTTATCCCATTGTTCCTAATAATATAACAGTTCATTTGGGTGCTCCTGATGAGGCTGCTCGTAATATCACAATTCCATATACTGAATATTTGGCTAATGTTGCATCTAGTGAACTTTATCCAACATGGCCTAGAAATGCACTTGTTGCGAACATTTATGCAATTAACTCATTCGCACTAAATAGAATATATAATGAGTGGTATAGAAGTAAGGGATACAACTTTGATATAACATCTAATCCTAGTTTTGATCAAACATATACATTAAATAGAGCAACATATGAAATCATTAATGATATAGTAGGAGATATATTTAATAATTATGTAGTTAAGAAAGATCAAATACAACCATATTTTACTAGATATTGTGATGGAAGAATAACTAAATGTGAAGGACTTTCACAATGGGGAAGTGTTAGCCTTTCTAATCAAGGAAAGAGTCCACTTGATATTTTAAAATATTATTATGGAGACGATATATCTATCAAATATGATGCTCCTGTTGGAGATACTTTAATGGGATACCCTGGCTTTGATATTGGACTTGGTAATGCTGGGAATCCTGTTCTTGCTATTCAAAGAGATTTAAGACGTATTAGACAAAATTATCCAGCAATTCCAGCTATTACTTCAACGCTAGGTGTATATGATAAAGAAACTTTTGATGCTGTTAAAAAATTTCAAGAGATATTTTCACTTCCAGAAACAGGTGTTGTAGATAAAGCAACATGGTATAGAATAAAATATATCTATACTAGTGTTAAAAAACTATCTGATTTATATTCAGAGGGCTTAAGTGTAGATGAGGCAACATTTTTATATGATGATGAACTAAACTATGGTGATACAGGAATACAAGTTGAATTTGTGCATTATTTTTTAGATGCTTTGGCTTTCTTAGATGATGATATACCACGTCTTCAAACAAACTCAATATATTCTAATAATACAATAACAATGGTAAAAGCATTCCAAGAAAAATATGGCCTTCCTGTAACTGGAGTATTTACATATAGCGATTGGATAGTTTTAAAAAACGCATATGATAATATCTTAAAATCTTTTCCTAGTGAATATCAAGATTATGTAGATGAGTTATATCCTGATTATTTTTTAACTAGAGGAACTACTGGTAAAGATGTTTTAAGACTTCAAAACTTTTTACTTATTATATGCAAGCGTGATAATTCAATTCCGGGAGTTAGAGTAAATGGAGTTTTTGATGAATTAACCGAAAAATCAATTAAAAAATTACAAAGTGATTATAATTTTGATGTTAATGGAATAGTAGGTCCATTACTTTGGAGTAAAATTGTAGAACTATCTAAAGGCTAAATACATATTTAAAATATATTTTTATTCATATAATATATTGGTGATGTTATGGAAAAAGCTAAATTTCCAATGCCTTACATGAATATAACACAAGGATATGATATAGGAGCTCATAAAGGTACATTTGCACTTGATTTAGCAGGATCTGATACTGGAATTGATTGGGTTCTTGCTCCTTTTACAGGTACTATAAAAAAAGTATTAAGTGGTACTTATGGTAATTGGTATTGGTTTGAATCTAATAGTGAGGTATTATGTGCAAATGGTGAAGTTACAAAACTTACTTGTCTATTTGGACATGATAATAAAATAAGACATAAAGTAGGAGATATAATAAATCAGGGTGAGAATTTATGTTTAGAGGGAACTAGTGGTAATGCAACAGGAAACCATTGCCACTTAGAAGTTGGAATAGGTCCATTCGTTGGCACATGGTATCCTAATCAATATGGCATTTATATGTTATATAATGCAGTTAAGCCTAATGAATATTTATCACTACCTGATAATTATGAATTTATTAATGATGGAGGATATAGTTGGATTAGAACAAGTAATGTTAAAGAACCATCAGTTAATTTAACTCTTTATTTACCAAGGAGTGCTAAAACTTGGAGAGTTTATCCTATGGGTGTTGCTCCGACTGTTGGAAATGAATGTGGTAAATTGCTTCCTTCTAAGTTTGGTGGACTTACATATGATATTGAGGGATTTACAGCACCTGATGTTGCAATTATTCAAACTAGAGACTTTGGGAAGGTTCAAATATATGTAGCTAAGAGTACTGGTGCAATAATAAAATAACTACTGTATTTCAGTAGTTTTTTTGTTATATAGTTAATGTTTACAATGTTAGTGTAAAGTACTATTATTTTTATTGCGGATATAAAGTATTTTTTATATAATTAACTTAGTGTATGGGAGGAAAGAACATGAAAAAAACAGGATTTACACTAATAGAATTGCTTGCAGTAATAGTAATACTAGCAATAATCGCACTTATCGCATATCCAACAATAACAGGTATTGTTGAGAAAACAAAAATGGGTGGAGCAGAACAATCTGCCAATGGATTTATTCATGCAGTTGAAAATCAAAAAGCAATTAATTTAATGGATTCAAATGATGAAAATGATTTAAATGATGGTGTATATGATGCTAATATGGATTCATATAATGTAAAAGTAAAAGGCGAAAAACCTAAAAAAGGATGGGTAGAAGTAACTAAGAATGGCGTTAATAGATATTCTTTAGTTATTGGAGACTACGTAGTAAGTTATGATGGAACTGATAAGACAGTTGTTAAAGGAACTGAACCTAAAAAAAGACCTTTGGGTCCTACTATTTTATATAGCTTTAGTTCCGATAGCCTCCAAAAAGGTGATTTTATTGATTATCAAGAGGATACAATTAGATATAAAGAAAATCCTAGAGCTAGATATGGTTTATCTGGAACATATTCAACAAATGTCAACGATTTAATGACTTTATCAGTTGATCAATATGGACATGAAATAGAGCCAATAAGTAGTAGTATTTATAAAAAACATTTTATAGATGCTAATGGTTATGTGACAAAAACAGATATATGTTTGGTTATGCCTTGGGGAACACTTTGTCAAACTGGTGAAGGAGTTATAGAAAATGGTACTCCTATAGATCCAAATTATGAAAAAAAGAAAGAAAAACTATTAAATTTCTTTAAATGGAATTCTGAAACTGAAACATCAAAGTATGATGGGGTAGGATGCAGTTCTAATGCAGAAGAATCTTATTGTTGGGATTCAAATCATTCATATAAGGTTGAATCTAATGGCAGAATTAATGCATCTGATCAATTAAGCGTTTGGTTAACTTGTGTTTATAGTAAACCTATTAATGGTAGTAAGTTTACAAATTTTTGCCAATATGGCTAATGTTATTATTGAATGATTAAAGATACTAATAGTATCTTTTTTTAATTTTTAAGTTTAAATTATAAAAAAATACTAATATTAATATTAGGTGATTATATGAAAAATATAAGTATATGGAAAGATAATATAGATATAAAAGAATTTAGAAAATTAGAAAATGATAAGAGCGTTGATGTGCTTATAAT
>JAFUZI010000064.1 GCA_017476705.1 Bacilli bacterium | reverse complement strand
TGATTTATATTTTGCATCGTTAGGATTAGTTTTTAAATAATCAGATGCTTTGTTTAAGAATGTGTTAACTATAGCTAGAGCTGAATCGTAGCTAAGTTTATTAAACGTTTTTTGATTTAATTGACCCTTATTTTTATACACGTTAAAAGCTTCTCTAAAAGCTTTAGCTGTAGATACTAGTTGGTCTGTGTGTAAATTACATCTCCTGCTCATATCAATATCACTATTTTTGCAAAAATATGAAAAATATTTTCTACAATTTTATTTTACATAATCTTTTGAATACTCTTATTTATTGTATCAAAATAATCAAAAGTATTATTGATTAGATTGATTGCCTTTAGATGTTTTTATAATTCTATTTCACGCTCTGGATCTATTTTGTGTACCCATTTTCCTATTTTATCACCTATTTCTTCTGTTTTCATCCATAAAAAAAATGGAGAACAAAATACAAGCACTAGTAACCAATATAAACATTTATCTTTTTTACTATCAAATTTAGGATGCCAAGCATCATATAATCTTTTTGCGTCATAATATTCAGTCCAATATATATCGTCTGTATTTTTATCTATATTTTTATTGTTATTTTGAGTTGTTGAATTATTAAAAATTTCTTTTAAATCCATAATAAATATCCTCCATATTTTTTGTTATTAAAATGATATTCCGTTGCGTCATATACATTACGATCCTCTAACGGTAATCTTATAGGATTCTCTTCTATTGTTATAATAGGATTTTCATACTTATGATATTTTTTAAGAAAAGGAATTGCTATTTTATCTTTAAAAGAGGGCATTAACCATCGTTTCTTATATGCTTCAGGTTCAAATTTATAGGCATCAGCAGTTCTATATGTTACAAAATTTCTCTCTGGTAAAGGCATGCCTAGTTTGTTATATACCTCTTTTGCTTTGTCATCAAGTTCGTTTAATTCTACTTGACCAATAATTTTCTGATTTCCTGCTACATTTATCTTGCTTGAAACCTTATTATCATACGTAATTTCAGGTTCCATTGCTTCAGAAAAACCTTTAGTTATATCATTTCTAAAATTACCAGCACTAATAATCATATTATTTCCGTTAGCTGTTTTTTCTAAAATATTTTCACTTTTTATTCCTTGTGAGATTATATCACTAACATTATTAACGGAATATGCATAAGTAGTACCTTTACTACCATTAAATCTTGTTCTGTAATTTTCACCAAAAGTTGCTTTTAAAAGCATATCTAAATCACTTCCAGATTCAACAGGGGTTAATTTTTGAGGATTTAACCATTCTTTACCCATAGTATTTGCACCAATTATATTATCTGGTAAACTTCTAAAGTAATTATAATGTTCTTTATTGCTTTTAGAATTTTCTATAGCCTCTATACCATCATGTAAAAGATTACCTGTATTAGCTCCTCTGATAAAACCTTCTTCGTTAGTGTATATTTTTGGAAAGTAATTAGGATTCCCTGTTAATGTATACAGCAAAGCATCTTTAAAATAACTTAAACTGTTTTTTCTATCCGTCTTTGATTTTAAATCTTTTATAAACACTTCTACTGGATTTGGGCTAAGAGAGAATCTACTTGCAGACAGCATTCCTCTTCTCATAGTAGAATCTATAATACTAGGGATTTTTTCAGCAATTTTATAAGCACCAGGAGCAAATTCCAAAGCACCTTGAAGATAATCACCTTTCATTATATCCCTTCCACCAATCATTGTCCAATATGGTGTTGCAGTTATAGGCATTAGTCCTACTGTCCAATCTGTTATAGGTCTTGTTGTTTCAATGGCATTATCAATATTTTGTTTGAAAACTCTGTTCTGTCTGCTAAAATAACCTGTATTAGGATTCATAACATAGGTTGTTTTAGGAAAAACAAAATCAGAAACTTTTTCTACAAGATTCCTGTCATCACTTTCGAATAGGTTTTGCAAATATTCGTCAGACTTATTAGATTGTCCTATTGTAGGTTCAGTTCTGTTTGTAGCACTGACATAATCTTCATACTTCATAGGTTGCATACCATTATCAGTAGCATTCTTTTGATAAGATAAATACTCTTTTTGTTGTTTTGTTAAAGTTGCTTTTGGCTTACTTACAACTCTTGTATTATCCTGTTGCTTTTGTATTTGTTCTGCTTCTTGCTGCAATTGATAATTTCTACTAAGTAAATAAGAATAATCCTTTGGAGTATATGCAGATATTTGTGGAGGATTATCTCCTTTGCCATCATTTTCTCCACCTGCAAATAATAGATTACCACCATTAGAATACGTATCAACATATTCCTGTTGTGTATTTGTTTCTGTTGAATCGAAATTATTATAAGTATCTTTGATTTGTTGTAAATCATAAATGTGATGCTTAATGAATATTCTCATTAATTCGGCTCTTTGCTTTAATGTAAGACTGTCAAACTTATTTGTCATAGTACAGAAATATTTTTTTGCAAAGATATAAAAAAAATAAGTTTGGGTTTTCGGACTATAAAGATTTCATATATTTCTTACAAAAATTTATAAGAATCGAAAAAAATGATTAGCCACGGAGTGGAAATTATGTTTTAAAACACCCAAAAGTGCTTTCGGAAAATTAATCACGCAGAATAAAAAAATAATCAGCGCTGTCAGTAAATTATTATCGCAGATTAATTTATTAATCTGCGATAATAATAAAATAATATGACGGTAGGATAATTTGTTATTGGTTTTCAGTAATATAAAGTGCTGGGTTGTTAAATTTTTATAAAATTTCTTTGCCGTTAGATGAAATCTTCGTAATTTTGCAACCTGAAATTAAAGATGGTATCTGTAGTTCAGCGGTTAGAGCACCGGATTGTGGTTCCGGTTGTCGTGAGTTCGAATCTCACCAGGTACCCTTAAAATTCCTACGAAAGCAACCGCTTGCGTGGGATTATTTTTTAATAAAGATGAAATCAGGATTTATAAATATTATCGGTAATCCCAATGTAGGCAAAAGCACACTTATGAACGCCTTGGTGGGAGAGAATTTAAGCATTATCACATATAAAGCCCAGACAACAAGACATCGTATCATGGGAATATTGAACGGAGACGGATTTCAGATGATTTTTTCCGATACTCCTGGAATTGTGAACGCTGCCAACAGATTGCACGAACAGATGTTGGGGTTTATTAACGGTGCTTTGAAAGATGCCGATGTTTTTTTGCTTGTCACCGAGATAGGGGAGAGGCTTAAAAATGAGCAGGTGCTGGAAAAAATTATTAATTCGGATATTCCTGTCATTTTGGTGATAAATAAGATTGATATTTCACAGCAGGAGACCGTTAATCAAATGACGCAGTATTGGCGGGAGATAATTCCGCGTGCGGTTATTATACCTGCATCCGCCAAAGAGAAGTTTAATATGGATAAAATCCTTGATACGCTTTTGGAATTACTGCCCGAAAACCCTCCGTACTTTCCGCAGGATGAATTGACGGATAAATCCATGCGTTTTTTCGCAAGTGAGATTATAAGGGAGAAGATTCTTTTGAATTATAAGAAAGAAATTCCT
>JAFUZI010000063.1 GCA_017476705.1 Bacilli bacterium | reverse complement strand
TTAAATTAGCCATAGTATTAATATGTTCCATCCAATGAGTATCTATAACTCTAAGAGTAATAGCTTTCTCAAATTCTTTAGTTACTTCTTCAGGAATTTCAGCAAGTTTTTCATCATATTCAGCAAGCATTTTATTATATAAGAAGTCAATTACTTCATCAGGTGTTAATTTCTTTAAATCATCAAATAAAACTGCATTCTTAAGTAGGTTTTCATTACATACTTCTAAGATATCAGTAATATCTTGATCAGTTAAATATCCCTCAGGCATAATGTGATTATTAACCAACCCAGTTATAAAAGTTTTAAATGTTTCTAAAACTACTTCATGTATAGAATCAGAATCTAAAATTTCATTTCTTTTATTATAAATATACTCTCTTTGTTGATTAATTACATCATCATATTGAAGTAAATTTTTACGAATATCAAAGTTATTTCCCTCAACTCTTTTTTGAGCAGATTCAATAGAGCCTGATAAGAATTTATTTCTAATTGAAACATCATCACTAAATCCAACACTAGCAAGTAGTGCTTTAGCTCTATCAGTACCAAAACGAACCATCAAGTCATCTTCAAAAGATACGCAGAATTGAGAGAATCCTGGGTCACCTTGACGACCAGCACGTCCTCTAAGTTGGTTATCAATGCGTCTTGATTCATGACGCTCAGTACCAATTACACATAGTCCACCCAACTCTTTGATCTCATCACTGATTTTAATATCTGTACCACGTCCAGCCATGTTAGTTGCGATTGTTACAGCACCTTTTTCACCAGCTTTAGCAATAATTTCAGCTTCACGAGCGTTATTCTTAGCATTTAATACTTCATGAGGAATATGTTCTTTTTTAAGCATTGAACTTATAAGTTCACTAGTCTCAACAGCTATTGTACCGACAAGTACTGGTTGACCTTTAGCATGTCTTTCTTTAATTTCATTAACTATTGCTTTATATTTACCTGCTTTAGTTGCAAATAATAAATCACCATAATCAATTCTTGATATAGGTTTATTAGTTGGTATTTCAATAACATACATGTTATAAATTTCTCTAAACTCTTCTTCTTCTGTCTTAGCGGTACCTGTCATACCAGCAAGTTTATTATACATTCTAAATAAATTTTGGAATGTAATAGTAGCTAAAGTTTTTGTTTCTTGTTGAATATCAACACCTTCTTTAGCTTCAATTGCTTGATGAAGTCCATCAGAGAAGTTTCTACCAGCCATTAAACGTCCAGTAAATGGATCAACTATAACTATTTTACCATCATCACTTACAACATAATCCATATCTTTTTTCATTACATAGTTAGCACGTAATGCTTGATTAATATAGTGTACTAAATTAGTATTATTCAAATCATATAGGTTACTTACTTTAAAATAAGACTCAGCCTCTTTAATACCTTTTTCATCAAGAATAACTGTTTTTTCTTTTTCATCATATAAATAACCATTATTTTCTTTTAATTTTTTAACAAATCTATCAGCATCTATGTATAAATTAGCAGACTGAATTTGTCCTCCTGAAATAATAAGTGGAGTTCTAGCCTCATCTATTAAAACTGAGTCAACTTCATCAATAATAACAAAGTTTAAAGGCCTTTGAACCCTATCTTCAGCTCTAACAACCATATTATCTCTTAAGTAGTCAAATCCAAGTTCATTATTTGTTGTATACATTATATCAGAGTTATATGCTTCTTGTTTTTCTTTAGGAGTACTTTCTCTAAAGTTAATACCAACAGTAAGGCCAAGAAAACGATAAATATTGCCCATCCAGTTAGCATCACGTTCAGCTAAGTATTCATTAACTGTAATAATGTGTACACCACGGCCTGATAATGCATTAAGATAAGCTGGCATAGTAGCTGTTAAAGTCTTACCTTCACCTGTTTTCATCTCAGCAATATTTCCTTCGTGAATTGCAAGTCCACCTAAAATTTGCACATAAAATGGTTTTTCACCAATTACTCTATATGCAGCTTCACGAGCAACTGCAAAAGCTTCAATTTTAATATCTTCTAGAGTTTCACCATTTTCTAATCTTTCTTTAAACTCTTCAGTTTTAGCTTGTAATTCTTTATCTTTTAAAGCAGAAATCTCGCCTTCAAGTTCCATAATCTTGTCAGCATCCTTTTTAAACTTTTCTAATTCTTTATATTCATGGTCAAATATTTTTTTAAATAGTCCCATAACGTTATCCTCCTTATTTGCCATACAATATAATTTTATCAAAAAATAAGTAAAAATAATAGTATTTAGCTAAATTTAAAAGAAAAAAGGACTAAATTAGTCCTTATCAATATCTATAATACCATAATTTCCATCTTTTCTTTTATAAAGAACTGACATAGTATCAGTATCTGCATTTTTAAATACAAAGAAAGAGTGGTCTAGCAAATTCATTTGTAGAATTGCTTCTTCTTCATTCATTGGTTTTAAATTAAGTTTTTTTCTCTTAACAATTGATTCTTCTTCGTCTTCCTCCTTAGTAGTTTCAAAATCCACTAAGGCAATTGCCTCTTTTACACGCATATTACGTGTTTTATTCTTTCTAATTTGTCTTTCTAACTTATCAGTAACCTTATCAATTGCTGTATATAAATCTTTATCAACTTCCTCAGATCTTAAAATTACTTTTTTGATTGGAATTGTTACATCAATTCTTTGATTAATTCCCTGAGTTTTAATAAGTATATTTGCTTCTATTTCACCAGCATTCTTAAAATACTTATTCAAACGAGATAACTTAGTTTCAATATAATTATTAATTGCTTCAGTAACCTCTAATTTACTACCCCTAATATTAAACTTCATAACATCATTCCTTTCTACAAGTATTATAACATCTTAACAAAATTTTTCAAATTACAAACAAAAAAACTACTAGACTAAAGTAGTTTTAATTTCTACTACATTTTTGGCTTGTAAGCCTTTATCAGTTCTGACAAGTTCGAATTCAACATATTGGCCCTCAACTAGTGTTTTATATCCTTCCGATAATATTGATGAGTAATGAACAAATATGTCTTCGTGATCATTGTACTCAATAAAGCCAAATCCCTTATCATTGTTGAACCATTTTACTTTACCTCTTAACATACAACTCTCCCTTCTATTCTAATACTTCTCTTACAGCAAACATCAAACATACACGTCTGCCGAAGAAAGCAAATAAATTATATCAAATTCATATCACATATTTTTAAATAATGCGCGAATTGTAGTTTTTGATGCACGAATGGTAAATTTTACCAATTTTTTTATAACATTTTTACCCTTCATGCAAAGTTTATTACCATTGGTGCACAATTCAAATTTTTAAGAAATTTTAAATATATAATCGAGTTGCAGTGAGGTGTGTGATGTATGAAAAAGGTATTTTTAAATGCCTGTTTAAAAGCTATTAAAAAAAACAATCCAAGCATCAAAAAAGAAGAACTTGATGAAATAAGATATGGATTAGAGGGGTTATATTTAACAATTACAAAAGCTGCTGTTATCTTTACAATAACACTATTATGTGGCACATTTAAAGAAATGTTAATTATGCTATTAGTATTTAATGTACTTAGAAAAACAGGGTTTGGCATACATGCTAAAAAAAGCTGGCAATGTTGGATTTCATCCTTGAGTATATTTGTTATATTACCATATATAGCAAAAATAATAACTATACCTTTAGTTATAAAAAAAATCTTAAGTATTATTTCAATAATAATGATGCTACTATATGCGCCTGCTGATACAGTTAAAAGACCATTAATTAATAAAAGAAAACGATTAATATGGAAAACTTTATCTGTAATTAATTGCTCAATACTAGTAATTATTTTACTATTAACAAAAAATAATACTATGAGTAATTTGTTGTTATTTGGCATTTATACTGAAGTGATTTTTATAAATCCACTTACATATAAATTATTTAAATTACCATATAACAATTACTTAAACTATGATTTAAACAGAAATGTTTAAATAAATATCAGTCAAGGAGGTGCAAAATGTTAAATTTATTCGCTGGACTTTTAGCTGGATTAGGAAGAGTATTTGCAGTTGCTGGATCAAACGCATGTGTATTACTTTTTGCTGATGAACCAGAATGTCCAAAATCATTAATAAAATAAAAATAGAGTGATTACTCTATTTTTTTATATATAATTTTTGAACGTAATATATTCCATTTAACTCTCTTGACTGGCTCAATTCATCATTATGCTCAATAATATCTTTAACCAATGATAATCCATAACCTTTACCATCACCCTTTGTTGTATATCCCTCTTGATCAACTCTAGATAAATCAACAACATTAGAATATGTATTAGAAATACTAAAAACTAACAATTCATTCTGACAATATACTTCAAAAACAAGGTATTTTTCCTTAGATTCAACGCATGCTTCAATTGCATTATCAATATATACTCCAATCACTTTACTAATGTCTTTTAAATTTCTATTTATTGTTTTATCTATATCCATATTTTTAAGTTCCAAAGATATATCCACAAATACGTTTATACCTTTTTCATACATTTCTTCCAGCTTATAATATATTAGCCCTTTTAATCCACCACTTGGCAAATACTTTAATTTTTTTAATAGTTCTATATCCTCGTTATCTTTAAACTCAGTATATAATTCATCAATATATCCTAATGCTTTTTTATTATTTTTACTTACTACACTTTTTAATAAAATTAATTGATTCTTATACTCATGCTGACTTTTACTTTTTTCCTCAATTACTTTTTCATATTTTTGAACATATCCCAACAATTGATCATATTCATTTATTATTCTATTATTATTTGTTCTTTCTTTAAAATAATTTATAATAAAAAATATTATTGCAAGACATATTATATTTGTTATTAATAATATACAACTTGGTAATACATTTATAAAATTATAATATGTAATAAAAATAACAATTACAAGCGCTAATAAAACTGATGCATATAAATTTAGCAATTCTCTTTTACTTGTCCAAGAAACAATAAACTCAAAAAAATTTGTAATACGACTTAATTTAGACAAAATCAAAGCATTAATCATTACTGTGAAATTAGATATGAAATATCCAATAGCACTTGCATTAAATGTTTCTACTGTTATATCAAAGACAAATGTTACTATTAATACATAAATAGCCTCTGAGATAAGAAGTATAAATAATGTATATAAAACTGATATAAGAGTATTAATTACAGTTTTTCTATATGTCATAAGTAAAAAAACAAAAGCAACAAAATGTAAAATAAATGGTCTTGATATTTGAAAATTATTATCCATCAATAAAAAGTAGATTAATCCAAATACAATAGATAATATAACTCCAATCCCATTAATTTTAAAACGTTCTTTACATATTATATTACAAAATAAATAACAATATAAAAAGTAATAAATTATTCCCCACGTAAACCAACTAACAACCAACATAATCTTTTAATCCTTTCTTTTTATCTCTAGATAATAACTCAGTATAATCTCCTGTATCAAAATATATTACATTATTCTTCCAATCCACTTTGTAAATTTTTGATGTATTAACATAACAACTTCTATGAGTCATGTAAAATCTATCATCAAGCTTATCCTCAAAATATGATAAATTTTTATTAACCTCAATTTCATTATATGTAGTTTTAATAATACACTTTCTATCTACAGTATCTTTAGAAATATATAATATATCATTTAGATGGATTATATAAGATATGCCATCTACATTAAACTTAAAAGTGCTAGTATTTCCTATATAATTAATTGCCTTTTTTAAAGTCATTTCTAAGTGATTTTCAAAATCATCAAATTTTGATATAAAATCTAACAACATTATTTGAGCTTTCAAAGCTTCATAGCCTAATTCACTATGAGATGTAATAAATATAATTATGCTTTGCCAATCAACGCTTCTTATTTTACGAGCAATATCAATTCCAGAAATACTATTTTTAATTTCAATATCTAAAATATATATCTTTGGCACACCATTATTAATTAAACGCCCAAATTCTTCATTAAACTTATTAAATGCCTTAATATGATAACTTTCATCATTATTCATATAAAGCTTGTTTATGACAGCAGAAATTTTATCTTTAAAGCCACGTTCATCATCACAAACAACAAATTCCATATAATCACCTTTCTAAGCATAAAAATTTGAAAACACCATTAAATGGTTTCAAATACTTCTTTGTTAATTCTGTCTACTATTTTAGAATCCTTAAAGTTTACTATATAATCATTTAATTTGTTTTTATTCAACAACCTTTTTATTCTTTTATAACTATTAATTATTTCATGATAAATATCATAATCTAAATTTACTTTGTTTCTAACAACTTCTATCAAAAGTCTTTCTAAGTCGTAAATCATGATGTTAAAACCTTGATATGTAATTTTATTGGCACCAATATCATATAAACTATCTGTCATAAATATTTGCTTAACATCATCGTCTTTTATCTTTCTATCTTTTTGCTTTGTAGCAATATAATATGGTGGATTATTTTTTTTAACAAGCCCATAACAGTAACACGCTGTTGAAAGAGTAAAGACAGCATTTGGATGCTTTTTTGCAATTAATTCTAACTTGTTATATTCTTCTTTTGTAGAATATGCTCCCTTCATAATCATATAAAGCTTTTTATCCTTAACCATTTTTTTTATTTGATAATCACTTAACCCCTTTTTAGTTAAATCAGTATACAGATATATCATATTACCACCCTATTTAAATTATATCTTGTTTTTAAACACATAGTCAAGCATTATACCTACAATTCATACAATTATTCAAAAAAAAAGAAGCTCTCTAACAAGCTTCATCACACATAATTTCATACACTTTATTAATACCACTCATATATATTTCTTTTAATTCATTCTTTTGACTACTGCTTAGAGTTTTATATGGGTCAGTTTGAGAATCAAGTGTTCCTATATGTGAAGATAATATTTTTCCATTTTTAACAAATACTACAGTTGGAAAATATAATCTTTTTATAGAATCGTCATTTAATCCTTCATAAGCGCCAATAGAATCGCCTAATGCTGAGATCAATTCATAATACTCATCTGTTCCAGCTTTATCTATTTTAATAGAGCCATCTTCATTCAAAGATTTTATATCTCTCATTTCTAATGCATTAAAATAATATATTTTGTCAATTCCCATTTCATTAGCTGCGTCTAATAAAACAGAAACCATATTACGACACCATGGACATTCAGGAAAACCAAAATATATAACACCTGTCCCATTTTTTAATGTATCTATTACTTCATCAAAACTAGCATACACAAATGGATTATTCTTATTTATTTCAACATGTACATATTCTTTATTATT
>JAFUZI010000005.1 GCA_017476705.1 Bacilli bacterium | reverse complement strand
TGATATAATAAAAAATGCAATTAAAAGTATAGAAGAATAGTTTATCTATTCTTTTTTTGTTAATTAAACGTAAACAAATATTTTAAAAATAATTAATATTTGTTATAATTAACTTGATAGAGTTTGAAGGAGGATTTATGAAAAAAGGATTTACACTAATAGAATTACTTGCAGTAATAGTAATACTTGCAATAATTGCGCTTATTGCATATCCAACAATAACAAGTATTGTTGAGAAAACAAAGAAGGGTGGAGCAGAACAATCTGCCAATGGATTTATTAATGCGATTGAAAATCAAAAAGCAATTAATTTAATGGATTCAAATGATGAAAATGATTTAAATGAAGGCGTATATGATGCTAATATGGATTCATATAATGTAAAAGTAAAAGGTCAAAAACCATCTAGTGGCTGGGTAGAAGTAACTAAGAATGGAGTTAATAGATATTCTTTAGTTATTGGAGACTATGTTGTTACATATGATGGTGAAGAAAAAACAATAGTTAAAGGAACTGAGGCAGCGGATAAACCAGGTATTATTGTATATAGATTTAGTAGTGATTCTTTGCATAATGGAGATAAAATTGATTTAAAAAATCATACATATACAAATTATACTAAATGGGATCCTAAAACAGTTAGTAATGTATCTACAGATGAAACACATGATATGGTAGGAATTTATTCTACAAATCTAAATGATGTATTAAATATTTCTACAAATTATGATGGAACATCTATTGCTATAAATGCTAATAATGTGTTTATAAAACATATATTAAATAGTGATGGTGTAATAACAAAATCATATGCCTGTTTATTAATGCATAACAAAGTATTATGCCAAACAACTGCAGAATATTATGTAGAAGATTCTACTGGTGGTATTCATAGGGTTAGACCTGATTTTGATAAAAATAAACAAGAATTATTAGATTTTTTTAAGTGGAATTTAGAAAATAGTACATCTATATATTCTGGTGTGTCATGCACAGTCGGATCTTCCGACGTGAAATGCAATAGTTCTTCTTTAAGTGCAAAAATCAATGAATTTACTGCATATTATGACAATACAAATTTGCAAGCACGTTGTTCCTGCAACTATGACATGGGTACTACATCTTGCTTTCACGCTTGGTAAATAGTTTTTTGTTATTATTTAAATATTCTTTTATATAACAAACAGTAACTAAAGTTTAAGAATAGATTATCTATTCTTTTTTTATAAAATTTCATATTTATCTTTGATATAAGAAAATTATTTGTTATAATAATTATGGTGGTTGTATGAAGGATATCATGATAGATGAGAATATTAATCAAGTAAATACAAATACATTAGACAACTATGAAAGCTTCATAGAATCTAATCCTATTGTTACTGATTTTAGTAGTTGGCTTAAAAAAAACAATAAAAAAGATGAAGAAAAAAAAGAAGAAAAAAAAATTGAATTAGATGAAAAATTAAAAAAGGATGATGATTATAGATATATTCCATCATTAGTATGGATGGAGATGTATTTACCTCGTTTTGAAAAAGCATATGGTAAATTTAATTATTCTAAAAGCGATATATCTAATAAACAAAAATGCGTTGAATTACTACATTATTATGAGATTAAATGTGGTATTAAAAAAGTAGAAGAAATATATAAAAAAAGACCACATAAAGGAATATTACGTTGATAAAACACTGCTACGTACATATTCCTTTTTGTTCATCTATATGTTCTTATTGTGATTTTCCAAAAATGCTTTATGAAAAGAAATTTATTAACAGTTATTTAGATAGTTTAAAGTATGAGATTAATTATAAATATAGTGGTGATATTTTAGATACGTTATATATTGGTGGTGGTACTCCAAGTGTTTTATCAATAGATGAATTAGAAGTATTGTTTAAAATATTAAAAATATTTAAATTGAGTGATAATTATGAGTTTACCGTTGAATGCAATTTAGAAAATCTAACACTTGATAAATTAAAACTATTTAAAAGATATGGAGTTAATAGATTATCTATTGGTGTTCAAACATTTAATAAAAAATATTTAGACTTTTTAAATAGAAAAACATGTGATACATCTATTATAAAAAGTGCTAAAGAGTTAGGCTTTGATAATATTAATGTTGATTTAATATATGCAATAGATGGTGAGACATTAGATGAGCTAAATAGTGATATAGATAAATTTTTGAGCCTTGGTATTAATCATATATCAACATATTCTTTAATAATAGAAAATAATACTGTATTATCTATAAAAAATATAAAACCAATTGATGAAGATATAGACTTTGATATGTATAATTTAATATGTAAAAAATTAAGTGATAATGGATATAATCATTATGAGATTAGTAATTTTGCTAAAGATGGATATGAATCAAGACACAATTTATCTTATTGGAATAATTTAGAATATTATGGCTTTGGATTAGGAGCAGCTGGCTATATTAATAAAACTCGCTATAATAATACAAAAAGTATATTTAAATATATTAATCATAATTATATATATGAAATAGAAGAGCTTGATAAAAAATCTATCATGGAATATGAAATGATTTTAGGACTTAGGAAAATAAAAGGGGTAGATATGGCTTTATTTAAAGATAAGTATGGTATATCTATAAATGAGGCTTTTAAAATTAGTGAATTATTAGAGAAAGGAAAACTAATTATTGAAAATGGCTTTATTAGAATAAATCCAAGATATTTATATGTATCAAATGATATATTAGTTAGTTTTATAGGTGATGTATGAATAAAGTAGATTATTTTAAAAAAGAATATGAAATGATTAAAAATAGTGAATACAGAGATAATTTAAAAAAACTTGTATCTATGCTTCCTGATTATTTTTTTAAGGTTGCTGCATCTTCAACTGGTAAATATCATCCTTCATTTACATTAGGTGATGCAGGGCTTGTCAGACACTCTAAAGCAGCATTTAGAATTGGTTATGAACTATTAAATAATAATACAATAGGAAGTGTATTTAATGAGTCAGAAAAAGAATTAATGTTATGTGGGCTTCTTGTACATGATGGGTTAAAACATGGGCTAGTTGAATCTAAATATACAGTATTTGAGCATCCTATTTTAATGGCAAACTTTCTAAGAGAAAATAAGGATCAATTTACATGGAGTGATAAAGAAGTAAATTTTATTGCCAGTGTAATTGAAACTCATATGGGAGAGTGGACTCGTGACTATCAAGGGAATGAAGTTTTAACAAAACCTAGTAATAAATATCAAAAATTTGTACATATGTGTGATTTTTTAGCAAGTCGTAAATTTTTAGATATTAAGTTTGATAATAATGACATAGTAGAATAGAAAGAATTCTTTCTATTTTTTTAAAAAATGTTTGTTTTTTTAAACATTTGTGTTATACTATATATGATAAAGAAGAATAAAAAGGAGAGGTTAATATGGATAATATGGAAGCAATGCCTTCAATGGAAACTTTTGCTGCACCAACAGAAGAAGTAATTGAAGAAATAAATGACGCTGATACTTTAGTAAATGAGGAAAATGCTGGAGGAAATACAGTAGAATCTATTCCTACAATAAATAATACAGTAGAAGCTAAATCATCTACTTCTAATTTTGATAGTTTATTCGATAATCTTTATAGTGATGTTGCAGGCGCTAATAATTTTATTAGCAATCTAATTGAACAAAAGAAAAATGTAGGAGTTAATGAACAATATTTAGAAGAAGAAAAATCAAAACTTTCAAAAGAAAAATCTGATTTTGAAACTTATAAAAATAGTCAAAAAGAAGCTATTGAATTAGAAAAACAAAGAATTTCTGAATATGAAAAAGCTCAAAAAGTACGTTTAGAAAATGAACAAAGAGCATTTAATGAAGAAGTAGTAGCTACAAGAAGAGACTTAGAATTAACTGCAACTACTAATAAAAATGAGTCTTCAAAACTAAAAAATGAACGTTTAGAATTCGATAGATATAAAGCAGCTGAAGAACAAGCTTTAAAACTAGCTAATGAAAAATTAGAAATGGAAAAAGCTGAATTTAATAAAGCTAAAGAAATTGAATATTCAAAAATAGATGCTGAAAAAAATAAAAATCAATTAGATAGAGAAACATTCGAAAAAGAAAGCAAAAATACTGCTGAAAGACTTAGACTTGCTAATGAAGAATTAGAAAGTGCTAGAAAAGAATTTGAAAAATATAAAGATGTAGAAAAACAAAAATTAGAACTTGAAAGTACTAATTTATCACAAAGCGTAGCTCGCTTTAAAGAATTAGTTTCACAATTTAACTCAGGCTTTAAAGATATCCCAGGAAAAGAATAGGAATTACCTTGGAAGATTTAACACTTGAATTAGAGTCACCAGCTGATATATCAGAAACTAAACCATCTATTAGAAAAATATTTGATGCTGCTAATGATTCAGTTAAATCGGCAACTCAAATATTTGATAAATGTGTTGCTTTAAAAAATAAATTAGATGAAGAAAAACAAGAACTAGAAGATTTAAGAAAAAAACAAGAAGAAGAAGCCAAATCTGAACTAGATAAAATTAAAAAATTTAAAGAAGATGCCTATAAAGCTTTAAAGAATAAGAAAAAAGAGCTAGAAGATTATGAAGCTAGCATAAAACAAAGAGAACTAGAATTATCTAATGAAAAAGCAAGAATTGAGATGGATAAGAAAAAATCTTTAGAACAGTTAAAAGAAAAAGAAGCAAAACAAAAACAAGATTTCTTGGATAAAAGTAAAGAGTTAGATAAAAGAAAAGTAGAACTTGATGAAGAAAAAAAGCAAATTGAAATTGAAAGAAAAGATAATGAAGCTAAAACAATTGAGTTGGAACAAAATCTTGCTAAATTCAATGATGTTGTCAAACAATTTACATCAGGTATGGGAGAATTATTATAAGATAACTAGTTTTAGTTATCTTTTTTAAGGAGGTTTTATAAATGGAAGAAAAAGTATTTAGTATAGGAAAAAATAAAAAGATATGTTTAATTACAGATCTTCATTATGCTAAAGAATATGATTTATCTATTTTAAAAAAAATACTCGATAGTGTAAGTCTAAATAAGCCTAATTTTATATGTTTATCAGGTGATATTATAGATTATGCTGATATGATTTATGATAGTTCCATAGATATTTTAAAGGATTTTATTAAGGATTTATCTAAATTAGCGCCTGTAATTGTTTCATTAGGTAATCATGATATTTCAAATATAAAAAATATGCCTTTAAAAAATATAAAAGAATATCCAAATATATTTGATGTAAATGCTTGGTTTATGGATTTAAATAAATTAGAAAATGTTTATTTTTTAAATAATAAAAATTTAGTTAGAGGAGATATATGTTTTATTGGCTTTAATCCTGATTTTGAATATTATAAAAAAGAAGATAACAAGTTATTTATTAAAGAGTTAGATAGTAAAATTAAAATGAATAAGAAATACTACAATATTTTATTATGTCATAGCCCAATTAATGTGTTTAATCCATTAACACTAAAATATTCTAAAGAAATAAAAAAAGTTAATTTAATATTATCAGGTCATATGCATAATGGACTTATTCTTAGATGCTTTGATCATAAAGGATGTTGGGGTCTTATAAGTCCACTTAAAAAGCCACTACCTAAATATGCTAGAAATAGAGCTACAAAGATAATTGATGGCAAAAAAATTGATTTAATAGTTAGTGGAGGCATTGTTAAATTTTCTTCTGTCAATCCTAAATATGTACAAAGGCTAAATCATTTATTTAAGCCAAGTATAACTTATATAAATATATAAAGATACTATTGTATCTTTTTTTTATTGTGTTATAATAAATAGCAATTAAAAGGAGGCGACTTTTTAATGAAACATGATTTATCAGTAATAGTTTTAAAGGGTAATGTTCTCCTTCCTAATAATGAGTTAAAAATTGATTTAAATATTAATGAAGATATAATTGAAAGCGCTAAATTATTTGATAGTTCAATGGTATTTGTTGTAACAGATAAAGAACTTTTAGAAGAAACATTAGATATAAATACGCTTTCTAATATTGGAACAATTGCTAAAATAGAAAAGTCTATTGAACTTCCAAATGGTTTTATAAGAACTACTTTAAAAGGTATATCTAGAGCATGTGTTATAAATTATTCTAAAGTTGATGAATTAGAGGCAGTTGTTAAAGAAAAGAAAGATTTAAGAGTTTCTAATGAAGAGATAGTAATTAATAAAATAAGAAAAGAATTAAATGAATATATATCTTTACCTGATGTATCAAATAGCTTTTTTGAAGATATAAAAGATATAAAAAGTTTAAGTATATTTACAGATATAGTAGCGTCTAATATAATTAGTGATACTAAAAGATTAATGACTTATTTAAGTGAATTTGATCCACTTGTTAGATCAAAAATGATTTTGGAAGATATATATCAAACAAAGGATATATATCAAGTTGAACAAAACCTAGATATAAAACTTAAAAAGAAATTGGATGATAATCAAAAAGAATTTTTGCTTCGTGAGAAAATTAAATTAATTAAGCAAGAACTTGGTGATATATCTATAATGGAATCTGATCTTGAGGAATTAAAGATGAGACTTAATGAATTGAATGCTCCATTAAAGATAAAAGATAGAATTAGTCGTGAAATTAGAAGATATAGTATGATTCCTGCATCTAGTCCTGAAGTTTCAATTGAGAGAAATTATATAGAGGTAATGTTATCATTGCCATGGAATAATGTTACAATCGATAATGATAACTTACAAGATGTAAGATCAAAATTAGATAGCACACATGATGGATTGGAAAAAGTAAAATCAAGAATAATTGAATATTTGGGAGTTAAAAAAGTTACAAATAAACTTCAAGGGCCAATATTATGCCTTGTTGGGCCTCCAGGTGTTGGAAAGACTACACTTGCTTTTTCAATTGCTGATGCAATGCATAGAAAGTTCGCTAAAATATCCGTTGGTGGTATTAATGATGAAGCAGAAATCATTGGGCATAGAAAAACATATTTAGGTGCTACTACTGGTAGAATTATAAACCAAATCAAAAAATGTGGTAGTTCAAATCCTGTATTTTTAATTGATGAAATTGATAAGATGACATCTAATTATAAGGGCGATCCTGCAAGTGTTATGTTAGAAGTATTGGATCAAAACCAAAATAAGTATTTTAAAGATAATTATATAGAAGAAGAATATGATTTATCAAGAGTTATGTTTATATTAACAGCCAATTATATAGATGATATACCAGAGGCTTTAAGAGATAGATTAGAGATTGTTAATTTATCAGGATATACAGAATATGAAAAGTTGGATATTGCTCGTAATTATTTAATACCAAAGATTTGTAAAAATCATGGTCTAAATCCTAATAGCTTAGTTATTAGTGATACAACTATTTTAAAAATTATTAGAAATTATACTAAAGAAGCAGGGGTTAGAGAATTAGAAAGAAAAATATCTTCAATTGTTAGAAAAATAATTACTAATATGTCTGATAAGAAAATAGATAAGAATAAAATTACTGTTACAAAAAAAATGATAGATGATTACTTAGGAAATATAGAATTTGATATGCTTCCTATAAAACATAATGAAGTTGGAGTTGTAAATGCCCTTTTTTACACGAATTTTGGTGGTGATGTACTTCCTATTGAAGTATCATCATTTAAAGGATGTGGTAACATTACTTTGACAGGTTCACTAGGCAGTGTTATTAAAGAAAGTGCAGTAGTCGCACTTGATTATATTAAATCAAATTATGAGTTATTTGATATAGATTATAATAATATTATGGAACATGATATTCATATACATATACCAAATGGCGCAATTCCTAAGGATGGTCCAAGCGCTGGAGATGCTATTACAGTCGCACTTATAAGTTTATTTAAGAATAAAAAAATAAATAATAATATTGCTTTTACAGGTGAAATTTCTCTAAAGGGACATATATTACCTATAGGTGGATTAAAAGAAAAAAGTATAGGAGCTCTTCGTGCTGGAATTAAAACAATTTATTTACCTAAGTCTAATATGAATGATCTAATTGAACTACCTCATGAGGTAAAAGAGAAGATTGAGTTTGTATTTGTAAGTGATTTTAAAGAAATATATGAAAGGGTTTTATTATGAAAAAGAATATATTAAATTATTATAAATTAGTATCATATAGAAGACTTGCTGATTACCTTCTTCTTAAAGATGATATAGATGAAGAGTTAATAAGATTTAAAGATATTATTTTAACAGAAGAATTTATAGATGTTTTGAGATTTTTACTTAATAATATAAATCATTTAAACATGAGTTATCCTATGAATTCATATTTAAATGCTACTAAATTATTAAATTATATTAAAAAAAATACAAACTATAAATTAGATGAATTAGTTGATAGTGTTTATAATATAACTGATTTTTCAAATGAAAAATATAATTATGAATATATAATTAAACAATTATCTTTGAATTTAGAAATGAATAAAAATATAGTTATTTGGAATAAAAAAAATATAGAGGGATCTATGCTTTATGATTATATTGTTACTAAATCATTAAATTCAAGTGATGATGATTTCTTATCTAAATACTTACCAAATTTTATTTTTAATAAAAATGTTATTTTTTCTATTAATAAAATAATAAAAGAAAATAAATTATTATTGGAAGATAAAAAAATTAAGAAAAGGTTAAGAACGATAGTTAATACTAATTTAAATATAATTTCTAAATCAGATATGGAAGATATATCTAGTTTATATATTGAACAAAATTATAATAAATATAATGACAATTTTAATACACAAGAAATTGAAATGTTTAAAGAATTAAATCAAAATATAGTTAATATGTTAAATAATCCAGAAATTAATGTATTTAATATAGAATCTATTAAGGAATACTTTGATTATTTAAAAATTGATCATTTTATTTATTCAGATGATAGTAAAATAGATAATAGTATTTTACTTGATAATATATATTTTTATATTGATAATGTTGTGGCAATAACTCTACCTGCTAAAAATAAATTAATTAAACTTTTAGAAAGCTATAAAAATATAGCTACTGATAAAGAAAAATATAATTGTTATATAAATGAGGCTAATTCATTAAACCCTAGTGAAGATGTCACATATGAATTTAAAACAAGAAGTAGTATTTTCACATATATAAAAGCATCTGTTTTAAAAATGCAAGGTAATGATTCATTATATAAAAACGTATTATCTTCAAGAATGCAAGATTTATATAACTTTGAGCTTTTAATATTAGATGATGAATTTTTTGATAAAAATGTTATGTATATTAATTTGAATTCATTTCAATATAGTTTAAAAAAATTTATGGATGAATATCCAAGTATGTTTTTAAGCGAACAAGTTTTATCAAGATCCTTAACTATTATTGATAAATATAAGAATTTAGATGTATCAAATATAAAGAAAAAATTAGAAAAGATTAAAAAGGCATAAAAATGCCTTTTTTTAATATAATTAATTGAAAGAGAGTTGATTAATATAAAAAAGATTGTTCCTTTTAAAAAAGATATATTATTTGATACTGATATTTATGAGATAACTAGTATTTCACTAGATCATGAATTCAAAGTAGAAGAAAATATAGTAAGTGGTAAATTTATAATTAGTGGCTTATATAAAGAAGCAGCTGATAAAACTCCGGTAAGCTATAAAAACGTGCTTCCTTTTAGTGTTGATTTTGATAAGAGTTATATTATGGATAATGCTTTGGTTGATATAGATGATTTTAATTATGAGACAGATAAAAATATATTAAAGGTATCTATCGATGTATCAGTTGATAATGTTGAAAAGGGTACTGAAGAGATTAAAAGGTGTATTGAAGAAGAAGAAACTCCTCCTAAAAAAAGTGAGAAACCAGCTGATACTGATAGTGATTATAAAAGCTATACTGTATACATTGTAAGAGATGGAGATACTATAGAAGGTATAATGAAACAATATTCTGTCACTCGTGATGAAATAGAAGAATATAATGATATATCAAATATAAAAACTGGTGATAAAATAATTATTCCATCATAATGAAAGATATAATAGATGCTTTAAAAAAATATAATTTAAGATCTAATCATTATGAAATAAAGGGAAATGTTGTTTTTATAACTTCAAAAGATGGTAAATATGTTGTTAAGAAAAAAAATAATATTGATGTATTTAATTATTTAAATTCGAGAAGTTTTAATTATTACCCTAAGTATATTGATGCTGACAAATATTATATTATGGATTATTTAGAAGAGCAAAAAATGCCTATAGAACAAAAAATGTTAGATTTAATTAATCTAACATCTCTTTTGCATAATAAAACAACTTTTTATAGTAATGTAGATTTTGATGATTATAAAAAGAATTATGAGGAGTTAAAAGCAACTATTAATGATACTATAAATCATTATGAGGGCTTAATATCACATATAGAATCTGTTCAGTTTATGAGCCCTGCAGAATTACTTTTAGCAAGAGGCATATCAATAATTTTTAGTGCTTTAAATTATTCTAATAATAGTCTTGATATTTGGTATAAAATAGTTAGGGATAAAAATAGAAGAAGACATGTTTTAATTCATAATAATTTATCGCTTGATCACTTTATTAGAAGTGATAATGCTTATTTTATAAGCTGGGATAAATCTAAAATTGATATTCCGATTTATGATTTATATAAATTATATAAAGAGTATGCTTTTAATTTTGATTTTAAATATTTATTTAGTAGATATGAAAAAAATTACCCTTTATTAGAAGAGGAGAGGATGCTCCTTTTTATTTTAATAAGTATTCCAGATAAAATTACATTTACTGATAATATTTATAATGATTGTGTAAAGATAGAAAATTTAATTGATTATTTATATAAAACAGAAAGTGTTATATCACCAGATAATCTTGAAGATACAAAACAAGACAAGAATTGAAAGCATAAATAATAAGAATATATTAAATCTTGTAATAAAGATAAATGTTATTAAAAATTGCCATGTAAGTATGATTGCTGCAATTAATAATATTATTAACCATTTACCTCTGCACCACCACATGTTCATAATATCACCTAAAATATTGTATGATAATAGCTTATATTGACTATTATAAATAACTAAAATATGTTATAATTAATTAGGTGATTTTATGAATAAGCTTTTACCACATATATATGAAGAGAGTATTTTTAAAGTTGATTATGACTACCTATTTAAAAAAAATATTAAAGTAGTTTTATTCGACTTAGATAATACTATTATTCCTGATAATATATGTGAGATAAATAATGATATAAAGATGCTTTTTAATAACATTAAGAATATTGGATTAAAACCTATAATATTTTCAAATAGTCCCAAAAAAAGAATTAAAAAAGTAGCTGATATTCTTGATATAGATTATGTATATTTGGCATGTAAACCATTAACATTTAAATTTAAGCGTTTAATAAAAAAATATGGTTTAAAAAAATCTGAAGTAGCAATTATTGGTGATCAGTTATTTACTGATATTAAGGGTGGAAATAAAGTTGGAATTAAAACGATTTTAGTTAAACCTATAAGTGAATATGATCCTTTTTTAACACGATTTAATAGGATGAGAGAAAAGAAAATATTAAGTAAATTAGATATAAAGGAAAGTAATTATGAAGAAATGTAGAGGTTGTGGAGCAGTTATTCAAACAGAGTCAAAAGATAAAGAAGGATATAGTATTAATCCTGATAATGATTTATGTGAAAGATGCTTTAGAATTAAAAATTATGGTGATTATAAATTAGTTGAAAAAGATAACAGTTCTTTTTTAAATATTTTAAAAAAAATAAGTGATACTAATGATTTAGTTGTTCTTGTTGTTGATTTATTTTCTATATCAGATAGAATACTTGATTTAACTAAGTATTTAAATAATGATATATTACTTGTTTTAACAAAAAGAGATTTACTTCCTTTATCACTTCATGATGAAAAACTTTTATCTTATAAAAATAAGCTTGGTATAAATTCAGTAGATGAAGTAATAGTTAGTAGTAATAAAAATTATAATATGGATCTACTTATTGATAAGATTAATAAATATAAAAAGAGTAGTAATGTATATGTTGTTGGATATACTAATGCAGGTAAGAGTACTTTAATTAATAAGCTTATTTATAATTATTCTGATTTAGAGTGTGATATTACAACTTCTATTTTACCTTCAACTACATTAAATACTATTGATATAAAATTAAATGATGAATTAACATTAATTGATACACCTGGTATATTAGATAGTGGTAATATATTTAATTTTTTAAATGGTAAAGAGCTTAAATATATAACTCCTTCAAGAGAAATTAAACCTATAACTTATCAGATAAAGAATACACAATATATTATGATTGATAAGTATGCAAAAGTTACAACTAGTGATAATAACTTAACTTTATTCTTTGCTAATAATTTAAAAATTGATAGATTTTATAAAGATAAAGAAACTAACTTAGTTAAACATAGTATTAAAGTTGATGCTAATATGGATATAGTAATATCAGGCCTTGGTTTTATTAAAGTTACTAAAAAAGGTATAGTAGATATTTATACTCTTGATGGTGTTGATGTATATACAAGAGATAGTTTAATATAATAATTGACTAGATTATAATTAAGTTGTAAGACGCATCTAGTAGATTTAGATGTGCCAAGAGTTTTTTGAACACAAACAAAAGCCTTTATGGATAAAAAGTTTGTGTTTTTTTGTAAATCAAATGTATTTTTACTATTATACTAAATTTATTTATGATATAATTAATACAGTATAAAGGTAGGTGCGTCATGGATTTAATTATTTTACTTGTACTTGTTACATTAATAGTTATTATTAGAAAAGATTTTAAAAGTTTTATTTATTCGTTAGGTGCTGTTGAAATACTTTTTAGAGTTCTTCATTTTATAGCAAATAATTTAGGAATAATAGAACTAAAAAAAATAATTGATACTTATATTCCAAATTCAATAATAAGTATATTTGCAAATTATTCAACAGGACTTTTTTATGATATTCTTGTATGGATATTTGTAATATTTATGGGAATACTTGATTATTATTTATTTAATTATTTAATTAAAAGAAAATAGGTGATTTAATGAAAAAAGGTTTTACACTAGCTGAGTTATTAGGTGTTATGGTTGTATTAGCATTAATTAGTATTATTACTGTACCATTAGTTACTAATTCACTTAATAAATATAAATCAAAATTATGTAGTGCTCAAATAGATGAGATTATATCAGCTGCAAAAGCATGGGCTGGTGAAAATATGTTTTCACTTCCAAGTGAAGATGGTGAGTTTATTAAAGTAGATTTAAAGACTTTAGCATCAGCAGGTTTTATTGATGAAAAAGTTAATAATCCTGTTACTAATGAAGAGTTTGATCCTGATACAACAATTATAACAATTAAAAAAGTTGGTAAGAAATTTACATATATAATGGATGATAAAACAGTTAATACTTGTTATTCTAATCGTAAGGAAAAAGATAATAAGAAAAATTCAAACGTTGTATATAGTAGAGTAAGTGGTGGAACACCTGTAGGATACCCAATAGATGCGAATAAAGATATGGGAGATAAATATGTTGCTATTGAAGATAATATAAAGCTTCCATTCAATTCATTAGAAGAATGTAATCAAGCTTTATCTCAAATGGGTGGTGCCGAAAATGGTACATGTCAATTACAAAATTTTAAAACACCAGATTTAGATTATAAAGAAAGTCCGGATGCAAGTTGGAATTTCTATTTAAAATATACATTAAATTCAAATGGGATAATAGAAGATATAGAAGTGTGTGGTAAACATAATAACCAAGAATTCTGCCTAAAGAGAAGTACTAGTTCATTAATATTTAATCAAAATAAAGAAGTATTATTAAATACATTTGGTACTAATAACTGTGATGTTGAATCTTCCTATGTTGGTTGTGACGATGATAATTCTGTTAACGCGTATGTAATTAATGGGGGATATGTTGGTGCTGGTGTTCGTGATAAAGGCACTGGTGGTTGCTATGTGTTTGGAAGTGATGCGGCCGGATGTTTTGTTCCATCTTCTCAATCTATTAAATAATGTTTGATAAAAGGTTAATTAATTAACCTTTTTTATTTGTTTTATACATAATATAATGTAAAGTAATCTTGATAATTAAATATCTTAATGATATACTTTATATAGTATAGAAAGTAGGTAAAATATGAGAAAAAATGGATTTACACTTGCTGAGCTACTTGGAGTAATGGTACTTTTGTCACTTATTAGTATTATTACAGTTCCAGCAGT
>JAFUZI010000062.1 GCA_017476705.1 Bacilli bacterium | reverse complement strand
TTGGTTTTAAAAATATAGCTTTTAAAACATCAATATATTCATTAATAAAATTTGAAATAACACTTGTTTTTTCAACCTTAACACAATCACACTTTCCATCTTTTAATTCTTTACCACAATTTGTACAAAATTTTGCCATTTAAATTTCTCCTTTTCTTATATATGAAAATATGTTTTGAAATTAGCTATTTTAACTAAATCATATTTTTTATTTTCTAAACTATATACTAATGTATAATAGCCTATTGTATAATTATCACTTTTATCTATTTCTTCGCCTAATTTATACTCAATAGTATAATTAGTTTTAGCTTTAATAGATATTTTTAAATTGCCATCTGCATTTAATGATATGCTTAAAATATCAACATCATCAAATGATATTTTTTTTAGTTTATTTTTCGAATCATTTAAATTTTTAGAAAAACTTGTATAACTTTTTTCTAAATCAGCTAAATCTTTAGCTTTAAAATTTGATTTAATATCATCAAAACTTTTATTATCAATTGCACTATTATAAACTAAATCTAAATAATCTTTTGAGGCATTAATTATTTTTTTTGTATCTTCTTTACTAAGATTACTACTTTTTATTTTTAATTTATATTGTCTAAACAAATTATCTGGTGTTATAACATCATAAATCTTTAAACCATTTTTTAAAGTTACTTCAATATCAGTTTTAGTCATTAGTATTTGAGGTAAGCTATATACATCAAATGCTTCCATAGTATTAGATTTATCTAAGTATTTACTTGATACTTTAATACCACCATATATAACCTTAGTATCTTTTGGAACTATAATTTTATAGTCTTTTAGAATAACATTTGAACTGTTTAATTCACTAATATTCCATTTATCAAAGAACATGTATTTTTTCTTTTCATCTTTATAAAGATTTATTACAAAGCTTCTTTCACTATTACTTTCTTTTGTAGTATATGAAATTTTAACAGATGCAGTTAATTTACCTAATCCATACGTAACATCAATAATTTTATAATTTTTAATTGGTGAGTTTTTATTATCAAAAACATAATTTTTAAACAAACTCTTTGGTATAAATGTTTTATCATCCAAATCTAGATAACTATATAAAACATTACTATTTTTATTTATTAATGCTTTTAAATATCTATTAGTTATATACTTTGGACTAGTAGTAATTTTAGCACATATAAATAAACTAATAACAACTACAAATATAGATATAAATGCAATCATTTTTTTATCAAACTTAAACTTCTTTTCTACTTTAGTACCACATTCACCACAGAACTTAGCGCCTTTTTTTAATTCTTTACCACAATTTGCGCAGAACATTAATACACATCCTTTCTATTAAATTATAATTTTAATAAATTAATTTGTCAATCAAAAATAATTACATGCTATAATTGTTTTTTTTATTTTATTAAAATATTATTACTATATATTTCTAGAAAGATTTAGAAGTATTCCCATTCCACAAAGTGTAATTAATAGTGATGACCCACCATATGAGAAAAAAGGAAGTGTAACACCTGTAACTGGAATAAGACCAACCACTACCATTAAATTTAATAAAGCTTGAAAAGCAAGTTCAAAAGTTATTCCAAAAGCTAAATACTTTGAAAATAAATCATTTGATTTTCTAGCAATACTAAATCCCTTATAGATAATAATTAAAAATAAAGTAGATACAATTATTATTCCCATAAAACCAAATTCTTCTGCTATTATAGAAAATATAAAATCAGTTTGTGGTTCAGGTAGATAAAAATGTTTTTGACGTGAATTTAAAAAACCATATCCAAATAGACCTGATGGGCCTATAGCATATAAACTTTGAATAATTTGAAATCCACTACCTAAAGGATCACTCCATGGATTAATAAATGATATAATTCTTTTTAATCTATATGGGGCAACTATAATAAGACTTATTACACCAATAATACCAACTATAAAAAGATATAAGAAGAATTTTAAATTACATCCTGCAATAAAAAGCATTCCTATAACACTTATTACAATAATAACACCTGTACCAAAATCAGGCTGTAACATTATTAGACCAAATATAAAAAAAGTAATAAATAATATTGGAGCAATACTCTTTATGCTTCTTATCTTTTTTTCATTAACTGTTAAATATCTAGCAGTATAAATGATTAAAATAAGCTTTACAGCTTCACTTGGTTGTATACCAAATGATCCTATACCAAACCAACTACGAGATCCATTTCTAACTGTCCCTATACCTGGTATTAAAACTAATATTAAAAGAATAATTGCTATATATAAAAGCTTATTAGAATTAATATAAAGCTTTTTAATCTTAATACGACTAATTAATATACTAATAATAACTCCAATAATTAAAAATAGTATTTGATGTTTTACAAATTTAAATGCATCATTAAATTTATATAATGCCCATACACTAGATGCAGAATAAATCATTAGAGAGCCAAACAAACAAGCAATAATAACAATTATAAAAAGACTCTTATCAATTTTATTCATAGCCACACTCCATATATTAAAGCAAATGTTGCAGATATTAATCCTATTGTCCAAAATAGTTTTACTATATCTCTTTCATTCCAACCGGACTTTTCCAAAGAATGATGAATTGGCGCCATTTTAAATAATCTTTTATGTGTTAATTTAAAATAATACCTCTGAATCAAACACGACATTGTTTCTATTACAAATACAATACCTATTAAAATAAGTAATAATTCATGTCTTGTTAAAATAGCAATGCATCCTAGCGTTGCACCTAAAGATAAAGAACCTGTATCACCCATAAATACACGTGCTGGATTAACATTGTAAAATAAGAAACCCAAAATAGATGCTGCAAGTATAAAACAAAATAGTGATATTTCTAAATATCCTTCTAGCCATCCAGTATTTAAAGTAATAACACCAAATGTTAAAAATGCTATTACAGATAATCCTCCTGCAAGTCCATCTAATCCATCAGTTAAATTAACAGCATTGGAACTTGCAATCAATACAAGTAAAATAAATATACCATAAAACCATCCTATATCAATTTTTATATTAAATAAATGAATCCAAAGAAGAGGCTCGTTATCAGCTTTCAAAAAAAGAAGGAAAAAAACTATAGCTATCATTGCTTGAAAGAATAACTTTTCACCTTCACTAAGTCCATCATTATTATGTCTTTTAATAATCAAATAATCGTCTATAAAACCAATTAAAAAATATCCAAAAAATGTAAATATAACAATTATTAAATTATAAGAAAAGTTTAATTTATTAAACATAATGAAAAATAATAAAACAATCAAAGTAGACAATATAAATATAATGCCACCCATTGTTGGTGTATTTAATTTAGATTTATGCCTAACGCTCAAATAAATACTTAAAGTTTGATTTATATGAAATTTCTTTAGTATGGGAATAGATATATAACCTAATATTAAGGATATAATAAAACTTGCTAAAAAACCTGTAAGTAAATATATTATAGTATTCATATATCACTCCTTTAGCATTAGCTTAATAGTACTACCTTCAAGTACTCTGTCTCCTGCACTCGGAGACTGATAAAATACTTTACTACCACTTCCAGAATATTCTATTTTAAATCCTTTTAAATTTTCTCTAGCTTCTTTTAAATCTAACCCAATAACATTAGGAACTGACAAATATTTAAGTTCATTAAAATTATAATTTTTCTCACCTGCTCCTGTTGGTTTTTTTATATTCAATATATCAATTGCGTCTTTTAAAATATTTCTAACAATTGGCGCTGCTATAGTACCTCCATATTGTGTTATTCCTTTTGCATTATCAATAGCAACATATACAATTATCTTAGGATCATTTGCAGGCATAAACCCCATAAATGAAACAATATAATTACCACTCATATAGTGTCCATCTTTAACTTTTTGTGCTGTTCCAGTTTTACCACCTACTCTATAACCATCTATAAATGCATTCCTACCCGTTCCATTTGTAACAACACTCTCTAAGGCTTCTCTAACCTTTTTACTAGTCTCACTTTTTATTACATTTCTAACTTTTACAGGCTTATTATACTTAATAACTTGATTAGTTTCAGGTTCATTTATACTTTTTACAATATATGGTTTATATAAAGTACCACCATTTATAACAGCTGATACCGCTGTTATCTGTTGAATAGGTGTTACACTTACACCTTGTCCAAATGAAGTTGTTGCAAGTTCAACTGGTCCTACTTTATCTAAGTCAAATAATATGCCACTAGCCTCTCCATTTAAATCAACTCCAGTTTTTAAGCCAAATCCGAATTTTTTTATATATTCAAATAGTTTTTCTTTGCCAATTTTCTGGCCCATAACAACAAAACCAGGGTTACACGAGTTTTCTACAACTTGTAAAAAAGTTTCTTCACCATGACCTCCTGCTTTCCAACATTTTATCCTTGCATTTTCCACACGTATACTACCAGTATCATAATAATGGTCATGTTCTAAATCAATTAAATTTTCATTTAAAGCAGTAGCTAGTGTAATAATTTTAAATGTACTACCTGGTTCATATGTAGCCCATACTGGTAGGTTTCTATTTAATTCTTCTACATTATATTTTTGATAATTTGTTGGAGAAAAATTAGGTCGAGCTGTAATGGATAAAATTTCACCAGTATTTGGATCCATAATAATTCCAATTGCTTGATCAGGATTATATTTATCCCATGCATTATTAATTTCACGTTCTAAGACAGTTTGCAATTTAGAATTAATTGTTAATGTTAAATTCATCCCATCTTGAGCTTCCATGTAAGTTTCTTCTAATTCTAATTTATTTCCTTTAGCATCACTTATATATTTAATTGCGCCATATTCACCTGTTAAATATCTGTCATACATGAGCTCTAGTCCACTTAACCCCTGATTATCTATTCCAACAAATCCTAATGTATGAGACATCATTTTATCAAATGGATAATATCTTTTTGACTCTTTAACTAAATAAACACCATCTATTTTAAGAGCATTTATTTTATCAGCCACATCAAAAGAAAGTCTTCTACCCTCAGGATGAACCCTTTCAATTGATGTTTTTTTATAAACATGTTTTTTCATGTTATCAACACTTATATTTAGTATCTTAGCAAGTTCAATTGAAGCTTTTTCTTTATCCTTTATTTGATTTGGAATAAGTACCAATGATACAGTTGTTTTATTATCCGCAAGTACAACACCTTGCCTATCATATATTTTTCCTCTATTAGCTTCTATTGGTAAATTTCGATTCCAAAGAGATTCAGCAAGTTTATTTAATTTTTTATAGTTAAACACTTGAATATAAAACACTTTAAAAATAATTAAAAAAAATAACAAAATAATTCCTAAAAATACTATTTTAATTCTAATATGTATATTTTTATAGAACATATTATCACCAGTTAAGTATATGAAAAAAGAACAGAATTATTCTGTTCTAAGCGCTATTACAGGGTCTTTTTTAGAAGCTATCTTAGCAGGTATAAATCCACCTATTAAAGTTAAAGTCATACTAATTATAATAAGAATTATTGCATGAATTGGATTTAGATTAGCAACACCTTCTAATTTTGATAAATTATATATAATACTGTTTATAGGAATAACAAGTATATTTGCAATTACAATTCCTAAGATACCGCTAAATAAACCAATTATTAATGTCTCAGCATTAAATACACGAGTTATATCTTTTTTACGTGCTCCAAGGGCTCTAAGTATTCCTATTTCTTTAGTTCTCTCTAAAACTGATGTATAAGTAATAATTCCTACCATTATACTAGATACAACAAGTGAAATTGATGAAAATGCAATTAAAACAATTGTAATAGCATCCATAATACTACCTGATAAAGCAGTAATAAGTTTTGCTTGATCAGTATAAGTAATCTTATCATCTTCAGATTTATTCTTATTATATTTATCTAAATATTTATTAATTTTATCTTTACTATCAAAATCTTTTGGATATATTTGAATACTAACAGGTACTAACTTACCGCCTAAATAGTTAAGTATTATATTCTTATCCTCATCACTATCAAATACTTCATGAGTTAATACATTATAGTTTACTTCATTTTGTTTAACTACTATTTTAGAGTTTTTATTAGCATCATAAATTTTATTTATTAATGTTTGATTATATCCAAGGCCTGTACCTGATAATTTAGCAAAATCATTATCCTTTTTACCTCTAATAATACCTTTTATAGTAAGGGTTATGTTAGATGGATTATTATATATATCATCTATTTTATTTATTGCATATAAGCCATTAAATTCACTATATAATTGATCATTTAAAATAACTTTAAACTCTCTACCTATTAAGTCTTTAAATTCAACTTTACTATCCTCTATTCCTAGTGCTTTTAATATATCTTCACTTATTCTATTTTTAGAGTCAACTAGTATTACTAAAGAATATGGATCAGATGTATACTCACCTTCTATAACCTCAAAGTTATCTGTCATGATACTTGATAACTCACCATCAACAGAAGACGGAAATACACTAAATACATTAGATTGAATTTGTTTATAATTATCATTTATTTTTGTATAGATAG
>JAFUZI010000061.1 GCA_017476705.1 Bacilli bacterium | reverse complement strand
CTTAATAAAGATACTATTATATATGGAAGAATTCCAAATAATAGTGACGAAGTAGTATTTGATAAAATGATTATTAATAATTTTAAAAAAAGTAGTGAAAATATAAATCCTAAACAAATCGGAATATTTAATGATGAAGATTATTTAGATAAAGAAATTGAAATAGCCAACAAAACATTTAAAATAGTAGGTATCACAGATACTTCTTCCCCTGTTGTTTATTTAGATAATTCACTTATTATAAAAATAATCAACGAGTCAAATAACGATAATTATGGATATTATGAAGAAGAAAATACAGATGAAAATACAATTAATAATATAGAATATGTAAAGGATAAATTTACTCTTACAAAAGGAAGACTTCCAGTTAATGAATATGAGATATTAGTTTATCAAGATTATAAAGATAATTACAAACTTGATAAAGATATCAAAGATGAAATTAATTCTCACAAATTAAAAGTTGTAGGATATTATGATTCGATATATGGTAGTATAGGATACATAACAAATGAATCAACGTATCTATATAAAACGATTGAAACTCATCCATATATTATGATTCATTCAAGTGATAAAGAAAAAACAATTAATGATTTAAGAGAAAAAGGTTTAAGTATTAAAGATACATATGAGTATTCTAAAAATCAATATATAGCAAGTAATCGTGAGGGGAAAACTATAAAAATATTAATGTCATATTTATTTTTATTCATTTCATTAATTGAGATATACTTAATGATTAGATCTTCATTCTTCTCAAGAATTAAAGAAGTAGGTATTTATAGAGCTATAGGAGTAAAAAAGACAGACATTTATAAAATGTTTGTGGGTGAAATTATAGCTATTACAGTAATAGCTTGTATTCCAGGAATACTTTTTATGGCATACATTCTATCAGGTATAATTAAAGCTCCTTATTTAGGACTTTCTACTGTATTTGTCATAAATAGTTATGTATTATTCAAAACTCTAATAATTGTATCAATATTTAATATACTAATTGGAGTTTTACCTATTTTCTTAACAATACTTAATACACCAGCTTATATATTATCAAGACATGATGTAGATTAAACATTATGTCTTTTTCTTTTTTATATTTTATTGTATAATTATATTAGGTGAGAATATGAGAAAGGTCATTAAAGGTGGAATAGTAATCACAATGGATGAGAAAAAACTTGAAAAGTTTGAAAAGTTAGACATTGTGATTGAAGATGATGTTATTAAAGAATTAACTGTAAACTATCAAGGAGATGCTGATGTTATTATTGATGCTACTAATAAAGTGGTTATGCCAGGTCTTATTAACTGTCATACACATTTAGGAATGAGTTTATTTAGAGCAACTAATGATGAATTAACTCTAAATGAATGGCTAAATAAAAAAATATGGCCAATAGAAGCCAATATGACAGATGAAGATGTTTATTATGCAACATTATTTTCTATCTTAGAAATGCTAGAATCAGGAACAACTTGTTCTAATAACATGTATTTTTCAAGTGAAGTTGCAATTAATGCAGTTATTCAAACAAAAGTTAGAAGTGTATTTTCAGAATGTTTAATGGATAATGATGATAAAGGGCAAGATAGAATAGAAATATTTAAAAAATTATATGAAAAATATAAAGATAATGATTTAATAAGTTTTATGGTCGCACCTCATTCCATGTATACATGTAGTAAAAAATACTTAAAAGAATGCAGTGACCTTGCTCTATCTTATAATGTACCTGTACATATTCACTTCTGTGAAAATGACGAAGAAGTTAAAACAATTAAAAAACAATACAATATGGATCCTGTTAAAGCTCTTAATAAAGTAGGACTCTTAAGAAATAAACTTATACTTGCTCATGGAACAAATATATCAGATAAAGGACTTAAAATATTAAATAAAAAAAATATTAGTATATGTCACAACCCAATAAGTAACTTAAATTTAGGATGTGGAATTGCAGATATTGATAAATATAATAATACATTAAATATATGCTTAGGAACAGATGGACAAGGCAGTGGTAACAACATGAATATGTTTTATCATATGTCGGTAGTAGATCTACTTCAAAAAGGAATACATAAAAATCCGCTATCAATGAATTCTTATGATGTTCTTAAAATAGCAACAATTAATGGTGCTTATGCACTTGGACTAGAAAAAGAAATAGGAAGCATTGAAATTGGTAAAAAAGCTGATATAATTATTGTTGATATTAATACTATTAACTCTTATCCAAGTAATGATATAATTAATAATATCGTTCACAATACTGAAACTATTAATATAGATACAGTTATGATTAATGGTAATATATTAATTCAAAATCATAAATTAATGCTTAACTTAAATAAAGAAGCTTTAAAAGAAAAAATAAAAGAAATGGAAGCTAGATTAATGAAATAAAATACTCTTTTTAAAAGAGTATTTTTTATATAAAAAAAGAGATATTAATCTCTTTTAACAAATTATTATTTAATTCCTTAATACATAGAATTAAATTCAACTTAATGATTATTTATAATATACGTAAATAAATATTAATCAGTATATAATTTTGTAATTTTTATTCCACCTCTCGAATTAGCATAATTATTTGAAACATCAATACCAACATAGTATGGAATAGTAAAATCACTAAATTTACCGGATAGCATATTTTTTAAATTTACTCCATCTAAATTATATTCAACCCACTGATTGCTAGCATCATTATAATTATTTCTCAAAACAAGTATATCAGGACTATTAATCCATACATTAGGAGTACGTGGAACGCCATTTGGAAATGATTTATGAGGTGATATAAATATTTGGGCATACCCATTCTCGTTAGGTCCATTTTTCCACAATTGACTTTTTAAAGTTATTTTAGTATTGTCATTTATATAAATTGGTGTTGTAAAAATAACAGTAGATGTTGACCCCGCAGCAAGGCTTCCATTTTCAACCAATGAAACTTCTGAATCAGTAATAGAAAAACTAGCTTTATTACTGTTTAACCTTGTATACATAGAATTACTAAATGCACTATATAATATATCATTTTTATTAAATCCAGCATATACTAAATCTTTCCACTCACCTGTATTAGGATTAACTGCTCCAAAGAAATCTGTTTCTGGGTTATAAGTTAATACTGTGGAAGAATTAGGTATTGATCCACCATTACCATTTCCACTATTAGAACCACTACCATTACCACCTTGATTATCTTCTTCACAATATTTAGTTTCTGATGCTTTGGCAGTACCATCACTATATAATACACTATATCCATTTATACAGAAGTGTCCTTCTGTTACTACTTTTTT
>JAFUZI010000004.1 GCA_017476705.1 Bacilli bacterium | reverse complement strand
CTAGTAGTATACTCACAAACTGAAAGATCACAAATTAAGAATAAAGAAAAAGCTATCAAAATACTTAAAACTCGTCTATATGACTTAAAACTTCAAGAGCAATTAGAAGCTGAAGGTGAAGTAAGACGTAGCAAAATTGGTACTGGTGATAGATCAGAGAAAATCAGAACTTATAACTATCCTCAAAACCGTGTAACTGATCATAGAATTGGATTTACTACAAATACATTAGATAGAGTTATGCAAGGTGATTTAGATAAAGTAATTGAAGCATTAATTACAGAAGATCAAAACAGAAAATTAAGAGGAGAATAATGACGACTCAAGAATACCTTAAAAAGTATTATAAAGGTAATTTGAATGATGCTATTAAAAGACTAAATAATGGTGAGGCAGTACAATATATAGTAGGAAATGTAGAATTCTATAACTCTATAATAAATGTTAATAAAAACGTTTTAATCCCTCGTTTTGAAACTGAAGAATTAGTAGAAAAAACTATATACTATATAAAAAAATACTTTAAAGATAAAATTGATATACTAGACCTTGGAACAGGATCAGGTTGTATAGCTATATCTTTAGCCAAAGCAATTGATTCAAATGTTGATGCTTTTGATATATCTGATAAGGCATTAGAATTAGCTAGAGAAAATGCTAAAATAAATAATGTAGATGTTAATTTTATAAAACAAGATATGACTATACCTAATGATAAAATGTATGATGTTGTAATATCAAATCCTCCTTACCTCAGAGATGAATCTGAAGTAGAAGAGATAGTAAAGAATAATGAGCCAAAGCTTGCTTTATATGCAGCTGATGATGGAATGTATTTTTATAAGAAAATACTTGAAAACTATAAAAATAATTTAAAAGAAAGATTTATAATTGCTTTTGAGTTGGGATATAATCAAGCAGATTATTTAAGTGAATTTGCTAAAAAAATATATCCTAATAGTGAAGTTATAATAGATTATGATCTAACAGGTTATAAAAGATTTTTATTTGTTATAAATATTGACTAAATATTAATTTTTGATATAATTACTTAAGAGGCATTGAACAAGAGGAGTAAAATATATTTTATTTAATAGAGAGCTAGTGGATGGTGTAAACTAGTAATAAATATATTTGAAGGTAGCTTGGGAGCTATATAGCTGAGTTTAGTAAGCTATATTGTTAGTCGCATTAAGACTTTAAGGGAGCATAGCTCTGAATTAAGGTGGTACCACGTAAATCACGTCCTTATTGGATTGTGATTTTTTTTATATTAGGAGGCATTTATGAAAGACGTAATGAAAATATTTAATGATTATGCTAAAGAGTATGATTTAAAATGTAAGGATATAATGAGAAAGTTTCATCATTCATACCGAGTGATGGAATTTGCACAAAATATAGCAAACTCAATTAACATGACAGAAAGAGAGGTATATGTTGTATCTGTTGCTGGTCTTTTTCATGATATAGCAAGATTTGAACAATGGACTCAATATGAAACATATATAGATAGTCGCTCATTTGATCATGGAGATATGGGATATAGTATATTAAAAGAAAAATTTATAGATAAACTTAATTTAAATGAAGAAGAAAAAGAGATTGTATTAAAAGCTGTTAAAAATCATAATAAATATAAAGTAGAAGAAGGGCTTACTAAGAATGAATTAATAGTTGCAAATATAATTCGTGATGCAGATAAGCTAGATATTATGAAAGAACAAGGATTCTTAAATAAAGAAGATGAAGTAAAAGATGAATTAGTAAATACACTAATGGAACACAAGATGGTTTCAAATGATTTAGTAACAACAGAAATGGATTCTTTATTTAGACTTATTGCATTTATTTTTGATTTAAATTTTGATTATTCATATAAATATTTATTACATAAACAAATTATTGAAAATAAAATAAATATAATTGAGATATATGGAAATGTAGATTTAAAAGAATTACAAAATAATTTAATTAGTTATATGAAAGGAAGATTATCATGTTAGAAAAAAAATATGATCATGTAATGGTTGAAAAAGAAAAATATAACAATTGGAAAAAACAAGGTTATTTTAATTCAGGAGATTTATCTAAAAAACCATATTGTATAGTAATACCTCCACCTAATGTTACAGGTAAACTACACATAGGTCATGCATATGATGTATCAATCCAAGATGCAATTATAAGATATAAAAGAATGCAAGGATTTGATACATTATGGCTTCCAGGAATGGATCATGCTGCAATAGCAACAGAGGCAAAAGTAGTACAAAGATTAAAGAGTAATGGTATAGATAAATATGAGTACGGAAGAGATAAATTTTTAAATGCTTGTTGGGATTGGACAAATGAATTTGGTGGTACAATTAGAGATCAATGGGCTGCAATGGGTATTTCAGTAGATTATAATAAAGAAAGATTTACTCTAGATGAAGGACTTGCAAAAGCAGTTAATAAAGTATTTATTGATTATTATAATAAAGGATTAATATATAGAGGAGAAAAAATTATAAACTGGGATCCAGCTGCTCAAACTGCTTTATCAAATGAGGAAGTAAATTATTCAGAAGAAAAGAGTGCTTTTTATCATTTAAAATATAAAATTACAGGAACTGAAGATTATCTGGATGTAGCAACAACTCGACCTGAAACATTATTTGGAGATACAGCAGTTGCTGTTAATGCAGAAGATGATAGATATAAAAAATATATAGGAATGACTGTAGAACTTCCATTAATGAATAAATCAATTCCAATTATTGCAGATGAACATGCAGATATGGAAAAAGGTACAGGTGTTGTAAAAATTACACCAGCTCATGATCCTAACGATTTTGAAGTTGGAAATAGACATAATCTAGATAGAATTTGTATTATGAACGATGATGCAACAATGAATGAGAACTGTCCTAAAAAATATGTTGGTATGACAAGAGAAGAAGCTAGAGAAGCTGTTTTAGAAGATTTAAAAGAATTAGGTTTATTACTAGATATAGAACCACTTGTTCATGAGGTAGGACATTCTGAACGTACTGGCGTAATGGTAGAACCAATGATTAAAAAGCAATGGTTTGTAGATATGAAAGGTTTATCTAAAATGGTTTTAGATAATCAATTAGATAAAGATAAAAAAGTTAATTTTATTCCTTCTAAATATGAAAATACTTTGAATAGTTGGATGACTGATACTCATGATTGGTGTATTTCAAGACAACTTTGGTGGGGACATAGAATTCCAGCATGGTATAAAGATAATGAAATGTATGTAGGTGAGGAAGCTCCAAAAGAAGAAGGTTGGGTACAAGATAATGATGTATTTGATACATGGTTTTCAAGTGCATTATGGCCATTTGCAACACTTGGTTGGCCTGATAATACAGAAGAGTTAAAAAGATATTTTCCAAATGATTGTTTAGTTACAGGTTATGATATAATTTTCTTCTGGGTATCACGTATGATTTTTCAATCAGAAGAATTGCTTGGGGTAAGACCATTTAAAGATTGTGTTATTCATGGACTAATTCGTGATATAGAAGGAAGAAAGATGTCTAAGTCACTTGGTAATGGCGTAGATCCATTTGATATGATAGATAAATATGGCTGTGATGCACTTAGATATTATTTATGTACAGATTGTGCACTAGGAACAGATCTTAGATTTGATGAAACAAAGATGGCTGCAACATGGAATTATATAAATAAAATATGGAATGCATCAAGATTTGTACTAATGAATATAGAAGACTTAGATGAATATTCATTTGACAATTTAAGTAATGAAGATAAATGGATACTTTCTAAATATGAAAATATTTTAAAAAGTTCAATAAATCATATGGAAAAGTATGAATTTAATATATTTGGTTCTGAGACATATGATTTCATATACAATGATTTTTGTAGTAATTATATTGAATTTGCTAAGTTTAATAGTGAATCTAATACTACTAAATCAGTATTATGTTATATATTAACAGGTATTTTAAAAATGCTTCATCCATTTATGCCTTTTGTAACAGAGGAAATATATGGAATGCTTCCTATAAAGGATAGTAAATCAATTATGATATCTAGTTATCCTGAATATGAAGAAAAGTTTATATTTAATAAAGAAATGAAAGAAGTAGATAAAAAAATTGAATTCATAAAAGCATTTAGAAATGTAAAAACTGAAAACAATATTCCAAAAGAAGCTAAAGTATTAATTAATACCGATGATGAGATAATATTAAATATGCTTAAAATTAAAGATGTAAGAGTTGATAGTCCACTAGACATTAAAGCATATAATATAGATACTAAAGGATATAAGGCTACAATATTCTTTGAAAAAGTTGAATCAGATGAAGATAAAGCCTTAAAAGAAAAACAAATTAGTGATTTAAAAGTATCTATATTAAGACGTGAAAAATTACTTTCAAATGAAAATTATGTTTCTAAAGCACCAGCAAATATTGTTGAACAAGATAGAATAAAATTAAAAGAAGAAAAAGAAAAATTAAAAGCATTAGAAGGATAGTATCCTTCTTTTTTTAAATAAAAATGTGTAAAGTGTGTAAAATAATATTGACTAGTTAATTTATAAATGATATAGTTAAGATGTAATAATAATAGAGGAGGAAACAAAATGAAAAATAAAGGTTTTACACTAATTGAATTATTAGCAGTTATCGTAATTTTAGCTATTATTGCATTAATCGCAACTCCAACAATTTTAAATGTTGTTGAAACTGCAAGAAAAGGAGCAGCTGAATCATCAGTACTTGGATACATTGATGCTGTTGAAAAACAAGCAATGATCAATGCTATGGATGAAACAAAAACTCAAATTACTGGACAAATGTCATTAGAAGACTTAGCTAATGCTGAAGTAACAGTTAAAGGACAAGCTCCAACTGAAGTTGGTGAAAAAGGTGGAGAAACAGCAGCTGCAAACAAATTAACTATCACTGAAGGTGAAGTACACGACGCTGCATTCAAAGTTGGTAACTATACAGTTGACTATACTAAATCAACTGGTAAAGCAGTAGCTAGATAATTTAAACGATAACAAAAACTGAAAAATTTTAAAGAATGTATAAATTACATTCTTTTTTTTATACTAATAATAGTCAAAAAAAGCATTTGACTATTTGTAAATTTAATGATATATTTAAAATGTAAATACTAAAGGAGGAATAGAATGAAAAAAGGATTTACACTTATTGAACTTTTGGCAGTTATCGTAATACTAGCTATTATTGCGTTAATTGCAACACCAACAATTTTAAATGTTGTTGAAACTGCAAGAAAAGGAGCAGCTGAAGCATCTGTTTTAGGTTATGTAGATGCTGTTGAAAAACAAGTAATGATTAATGCTATGGATGAGCAAAAAACTCAAATTACTGGTACAATGACTTTAACTCAATTAGCTAATGCAGATGTATCTGTTAAAGGTCAAGCACCAACAGCTGCATATACTTATGATTCTACAAATGAATGTTATACTGAAGGTGTAACAATAAGTGGTGGAGAAGTTCAAAATACTGTATTTGTAACAGGAACAAATAAATATAATGTTACATATACTAAATCAACTGGTAAAGCTGCAGCTAGAGATTATGCAGCACTTACTGAATGCCCTGCATCTGGTGACTAAAAAAGACTGACTTTTGTCAGTTTTTTTGTTATAATTAATTAGGTGATGCTTGATGCTTGAAAGATTAAAATTGCAAGTTAAAGAGGAAAATGTAAATAAAATTATTAATACAACAGTTCTAATAGTTGGACTTGGTGGCGTAGGTGGATATGTAGTAGAATCATTAGTAAGATCAGGTATTGGACATATCATAATAGTAGATAATGATAAAATAGATATCACTAATTTAAATAGACAAATAGTGTCACTTCATTCTAATATAGGATTATTTAAAACAGATGCATGGGAAAGTAGAATTAAAGATATTAATCCAGAATGTATTGTAACAAAAATAACAGATTTTATAACAAAAGATAATATAGATTTAATATTTAGAGAAAAAATAGATTATATAGTTGATGCATGTGATACCGTTTTAACTAAATTCGAATTAATGAAATATGCATCAATAAATAATATAAAAATAATATCATCAATGGGGACAGGAAATAAATTAGATCCATCTAAATTAGAAATAATGGATATTAGAAAAACTTCATATGATCCAATTGCAAAAAAATTAAGAAAAATGATTAAAGATGCAAATATAAAAAATAAAATACCTGTTATATGTAGTAAAGAAGAAGCAATTAAAATGTCTGGTAAAACAATATCATCAAATTCATTTGTCCCAGCAACAGCAGGTTTATTGATTACTAGCTATATTATAAATGATATAATTGATAAGGAGTTAATATATGAAGAAAAATAGTTTGTTATTAAGTGAAGCTAAAAATTTTTCTGGTAATGTACTAGGAATTGGTGATATAGATGATAAACTAGTAGATATATTAAATAAAAACGATTCTGTAAATGAGTTAAACATAATAAGTAAAAAAAATTATAATATGGGTAGCTGCTCAGGTAAAGCTAAAAAAATTACATTAAAAAATTTAAGAAAATTTAAAAAGAAAAAGGTTAATTATTTAATAGTTGACTATGATAATATAAATAATTATTTAAAAACTTTTATAAAAGATAGTATTTATATAACAAAAGAATATATATATTTTGTTACAAATGATAAAAAAATAGTAACATACTATAGAAGATATAAAACTCAAATTAAAGAAATTAAATGTAGTGATAAAAGTATTTATATAATAGATACTAGATTAGCGAAAAATAATAAAATAAAGGAGTTTATTTATAGTATAGTAGATACAATTAGTAAATTGATAGATTTAATTACTAATTTACTTTTAAGTTAATTGACTAAAAAAATGATATATATTATAATTTATATAGTAAGAAGGTGCTTCTGATGAATAATAAAGGGTTTGCTATATCGGGTGTATTATATAGTATATTAATATTATTTCTTGTGATATTATCGCTATTTTTGTTTAGTATGCAAAATAAAAAACATATTTTAGATACATTAAAACTAACTACAATGGATTCAATAGATGGTGTTGATAGAACAAAAATGAGAATTAATGCAAAAGAAGTTGAATACACTAAAGATGGTGTTGATGTAGAAAATGTAAAAGAAGCATTGGATGATTTATATAAAAAAGTAATGTAAAAAATATATAGAAGAATAGTTTTATCTATTCTTTTTATTTACACCAGCTATACTTTTATTCTTGTTTCAAATTAAAAATTATGTTATTATTTATAGTGGATATTAGAGAAGTTAGGAGAATCAAAGATGAGACGAGGATTTACACTTATAGAACTCTTAGCAGTCATCGTGATACTTGCAATTATTGCGTTAATTGCGTTCCCAATGATTACTGGCGTTGTAGAAAAATCAAAAAAAGGAGCAGCAAAATCAAGCGCCAATGTGTATATGGCGGCAGTTGAAGACTATAGCATTGTATCTTTATTAAATAAAAATAGTACTTTATTAAAACCAAATAATACATATAATTGTACTAAAGGAACAATTATAGATAATGAAAATTATTTACCACTCAATGATATAATCAAAATAAAAGGATATAAACCAACAGGCTTAAATGATTATTTAACTATTGGCTCTAAAGGAGAAGTAGTATCTGGCGAATTACATATTGCTGGATATTTAATAACAATTAATAATAAGCAAGTTACAACTATAATAAAAGGTGAAAAAATTAGTATTGAAAAATTAGAACTTAATTACCTAGAACAAACAATGGAAGATGGAAGTTCATTTAAATTAAGTCCAATATTTACACCATCTAACGCAACAGATCAAAGAGTAACATATACAAGTAGTGATAAATCTGTTGTAAAAGTATCAGAAGACGGTACCGTTCAAGCATTAAGAGAAGGAAATGCTAAAGTAATAGTAACAAGCATGGATGATCCATCAAAAAAAGTAGAATGTAATATTACAGTATTAACAACATCTAAAAATATAAGTTTATCAATAAATCCAAGTGATACAGAAATACAAGTTG
>JAFUZI010000060.1 GCA_017476705.1 Bacilli bacterium | reverse complement strand
TGTTCCTCTATCCATTGCTTCTTCATAATGTGCTGTACCTTCCTTTACATAATAAGATACATCAGCAATATGTACTCCTAATTTGTATCCGTCCTCTAATTTTTCAACCTCAATAGCATCATCTATATCTTTAGTATCATCGCCATCTATTGTAAATATCATATGACTAGTTAAATCACGTCTACCAGTTCTATCTTTATCTAATACGGCATCAGGAATACTTTTTAACTCTTCTTGAACTTTCTCACTAAATATATCATTAATTCCATACTTATATACAATAGATAATATATCTACACCTGGATCATTTTTATGTCCAAGTATTTTAAGTACTTCACCACGATAAGTATTTTTATCAATTCTATTTGTTACTTTAGCTAACACTTTATGGCCTTCAAGTGCTCCTAGTGTCTTATCTTGATCGATAATAACATTTATTTTAAATTTTTCTTCATCCAATTTTAAGCATGTCTTACCATTATGATAATATATCTCACCTACCATATTATCTAAACTTCTATCAACAACTTTAACTATTCTTCCCTCTAATTTAAGACCTGCTTTAGAAATTATTTCTACAATTACTTTATCTTTATGAATTGCACCATTTAAATTTGATGAATGTACAAAAACATCTTCATCACCATCGATATCTACAAAAGCAAATTCTTTCTTAGTTGATAAAAGTGTACCTATTTTTAAATGACTATTTGAAAATAGCATATATTTATCCTTATTAGTATGATAAATCATATAAGTTTCTTCTAACTCATTTAATACTTTTAACACTTCAGTTAAATGTTCAACGTCAGCATAACCTAATAAATCTGATATCTCAGTTGCTGATAAGGCTTTGTCAGAATTTTTTAAAATATCTATTATATGTTCTTTCATCTAAAACACCTCATTTTTATTATAACTTTTTTAAATTAAAAAATATAGTCAAATACATAAATTTGACTATATTTAACACTTTATTTAACCAATTTTCTTAATAATTCTAAGTCAGTATTATCTTCCAAATGTATTCTAAGTGAATTGACACCCATACTAAAATAATCATCATCTAAAACAATTTTTTTAAAATTATATATAGTCATTAAATTATTATTATATTTAACTTTAAATTTATTATTAAATGAATCTTTTAAATAAGCATTATTTATTTTATATTGTCGTAACATATTATATTTGGATATCATCACCTCAGGCGTTGATGATATAATCACTTCTATATTTGGATGTTTATTATATCTTTCATGATATTTATCAATTATTTTTTTTATTTGAAATGGTTTAAGTTCATATGAAAGCGTTACTTTCAATGCTCCTATACTATGCATAAAAGCAACTGCATATGAGTTTGTTATATTAAAATTAAAATCTGTTATATAATTTTTATATTTAGCTAAAGACCCAATGTCACCAACTAATAATTTTCCTGATTCATCAAAAAGATCAAAATTAACTCTTGGAAGCCTTTTAACATATCTTATATCATCTATAAAATCTTCAGAATATATAGTATCAACATTTAAATCTTTTATTAAACTGTAATCTTTTGAATTTTCAAGTAATACTGAATATACATTTTCACACTTAAAATCAGGCAAATTTATCATATAGTCTTTTTTTACATAATCTATTTTATAACATCTTTTGTCTATTAAAGATCCTACAATTTCTCTTCTTAAATCATTTAGTTCTTTAATACTTATAAAGATATTATTTTCTAAAGATGATGTTACTTTATTAACTTGAAATGGAGTATTTCCAAATTTAGTTAATTGTTCTATTATCCTATTATGGCTTGTTCCACCTTTTAAAGCCTTTTCAACAATATTTTTCTCTATGCATACTATATTTTTATAATCAGTTAGTGTTACTTTAATATTATTTCCAATATTTACTATATCAATATCGACTTTTATTTTTTTATTAATTGATAGTTCTTTATCAATTCTATCTAATTGCTCTTTTGAACTAGTTAATACAACATCCCCATCTGATACATTTTCCTTAAATTCAACATCAATAATATCTCCCTTAAATGCCTTATTAACAAGCTTTTTATTTTTATATATTTTATTTAAAATTAAACCTGTATCTTTTGAGCCTATTATTCTAATTCCATCACCTTGTATTATATCAGCAGTTAATTTAATTCTATTTTTTGATATAACATTACCAATTTTTACTCCTATATGATTTGGTCTAAATGGATTTGTAAAATTATCATTATCTTCATTAAATAAAAAGCCTTTAGTAAACTCTCTATTAAACATTTTTTTCATTTCAATTATATCTTTTTCAGTAAATAATTTTTTACCAGCAAAATAATTGTCAATTGCATTTCTATATATTTTTGTAATTAAATAAACATATTCTGGTCTTTTCATTCTTCCTTCTATTTTTAGAGAATCTACACCTGATTCTATTAATTCAGATAAATGCTCTAATGTATTTAAATCTTTTGTACTAAGTAAGTATTTATCCTTATTCAATTCAGCAAATCCATTAATTAGACTATATGGCATTCGACAGCATTGACTGCATGTACCACGATTACCACTTCTACCACCTATTAAACTACTCATCAAACACTGTCCAGAATAACTTAAACATAGCGCACCATGTGCAAACACCTCAAGTTCACAGTTTACACTTTTTTTTATTTCTCTTATTTTTTCTATGTTAGTTTCGCGAGCAAGTACTACTCTTTTAAGACCCAAATCACTTAAAAATTTTACTCCTTCAGCATTGTGTACATTCATTTGTGTTGAGGCATGAAGTTCTAAATTAGGATATGTTTTTCTAAGTAAATCCATCATTCCTAAATCCTGAATAATAAGTGCATCTACATTATTTTTATGCAAAAAATCAACGTACTTTAAAAATGTATCAACTTCTTCTTCATAAACAACCGTATTTACAGTAACATATATTTTAACTCCATATACATGAGCATATTTTATTGCTTCTACAAGTTCTTCGTTTGAAAAGTTTCCTGCAAAACTACGTGCCCCAAAAACTTTTCCGCCCAAATAAATTGCATCTGCTCCAGCATTAATAGCAGCATATAAGCACTCCATATTTCCTGCAGGAGATAGTAATTCAGGTTTCTTCATAATATCACCGTAAATATAATAGCATATTTTACCTATTCACTCAACAGCTCACTAATAGTTGATAATTTATAACCTTTATTTTTTATTATCTTCAAAACATTTTTATAATTATTAATATCAGTTAAAACAATAGAGCCATTTGATAGATCCTTATTTAATTTATAATAGTTATTTTTTACAATTATATTTGGAATAACTGTATACGATTTATTATTATTACATTCTTTTAACAATGAATCATCCATATGTTCTGTCATACAAAAAGTTTTTTCTTGGCCTATTATAGTTTTTAAATAATAGTTTTGATTATTTAAAATTGTATAATTCCATTTAACTAAATTAGTAACTAAAAGTGTATTATTTTTTATAAAACTATCATTCATATAAAAAGATAATTTATCATTAGTTTCTAAAATAGATTTATCAAAATCTTTGTTTATTTTAATAATTAGTGCGACTTCTTTTTTTTGTGAACCTATTATATATTTATCAATATTATTACTAAGTCTATATTTTGGATAATCTAATTTATATTCAAGTAAATTTTCA
>JAFUZI010000059.1 GCA_017476705.1 Bacilli bacterium | reverse complement strand
GAAATAAGTAATTGTTCGCAAAAATATATATTTTCTAACAAAATAAAAACTAGATTTCTCTAGTCATTATCTATTTAATTACTTATTGTTTTTTGCTTTGATTGCAGCTTGAATTGCAGTATAACTCGCAACACATATATGAATTAATTCTTATTTGTGAAAATATATAACTATATTTATATAATTATTATAACCACTCACCATATTTTTTAATATATATACTTTTTACTATTTGTGCAATTACTCCATATATTACTACAAAACCAATTAAATATAAATAATATATAGCTGGTAATATTACGAAGTTAAATCCTGTTGTAAAGCTTAATACTATAGGTACAGTTATAGTTGCAACTATTGTTAAGAATGTTAATAGTAATAAAGTATTACTTGGTCTAGATTTTGTAATATGATTTGTTCTTATATAGAATATCATAAATGTTTCTGTAACAATACACTCAACAAACCATGCTGTTTGGAAATAAGATTGTAAATTCATTGAATTATATTTTAATACAAACCAGAATACTAGGAATGCTACTATATCTGTAATTGATGAGATAACTCCAAATATAACCATAAATCTTCCTATTGATTTTATGTCCCACTTTTTTACTTTCCTTAAGAAACCTTCATCAACATTATCATATGGTATACCAATTTGTGATAATTCTACAATAAAATCTTGTATTAACATTTGAATTGGTAATAACGGTAAGAATGGTAAAAATATAGATGCAATTAAGATACTAAATACATCCCCAAAGTCTTGACTTAAAGCTAGTTTCATATATTTTAATATATTTCCATAAACAGTTCTACCTTCTATAACACCATTTTGTATTACTTCTAAGTTTTGTTCTAAAAGAATTATATCACTTGATTCTTTGGCAATATCTGTTCCTCCATCTACACTTATTCCGACATCAGAACTTCTTAGTGCTGGAGCATCATTTACTCCATCACCCATATATCCTACTGAATGTCCATTTTTTCTTAGAATTGATACTACTCTTTCTTTTTGCATTGGATTCATTCTTGCATATATATCTATTTCTTCTACTTTTTTACTTAGTTCATAATCATTTAATTCATCTATTTCTTTTCCAGTTAAAATTTTAGTTTCTATTCCAACAGCATTACATATATTTTTAGTTGCAAAAGCATTATCTCCAGTTAGTATTTTTATATCTACACCATATTCTTTTAATTTTTTAATAGTTTGTTCTGCTGATGGTTTTGGTGGATCCAAGAATGCAATTAGGCCAATTAATGTAAAATCAACTTCATCTTCTACATCATACTCATCTACACCAGTATATTCTGGTTTAACTGCTAGAGCAATTACTTGCATTCCATCTTTTGCCATTTCTTCGGCTTTTTTATTTACTTTTTCTGTTATTTCTTTTGTAATTGGAACCTCTTCTCCATTTATTCGTGCCATATCACATACTTTTAATACTTCTTCTAATGCTCCTTTGGCAATTACTCTAATTTTATCATGATGAGTCACAACTATTGATGATCTTTTTCTCATATAATCAAATGGAATTTCATCTATTTTTTTATAGTTAGATATATCTACATTATGACTTTTGGCATATTGAATTATAGCTTTATCTACTATGTTTTTATACCCCGTACCAAGAGAACTATTAACATATGCACATTTTAGTACATAATCATCATCTTCTCCATCAACATTAATATACTTTTGTAGTTCAATGTTGTTCTTTGTAAGAGTTCCTGTTTTATCAGTACATAACACATCCATAGAACCTAAATTTTGAATTGATTTAATACTTTTAACTAGAGTATTCTTTTTAGCTAATGCTTTACTTCCTTTAGTTAAGTTAACATTAACTATCATTGGTAACATACTAGGTGTAATACCTACAGCGACTGATAAAGCAAACAATAATGCTTGATTGATATTTCCTCTTATCATTCCATAAATTACAAATACTAATATACAAATTATCAACATACATTTAATAAGAAGCCCTGTAATATGATTCATACCTTTATCAAAAGTTGTTTCTTCTTTAACTACTTCTTTTTGTTTGTTCATATTACCTATAAATGTATCAAGTCCAGTTCTAATAACTACACCTTTTCCTTGACCACTTATAACATTACAACCCATTAAACATATATTATTTATATCTATAGGATCATTAGTTTTACTTTCTATATTGATATTCTTTTCTACTGCTGCACTTTCACCAGTAAATGCTGATTGATTAATAAATAAGTCTTTACTTTCAAACAAATATAAATCTGCTGGTATAACACTTCCTGCACTTAATGTAATAATATCTCCATAGACTACTTTTTCTTGTCTTATTTCTTTTTGTTTACCTTCTCTTATAACATCAGTATATATCCTTATTTGTTCTTTTAATTTTTCATTAAATTTATATGTGGACCAATCTTGACTAAACCTTATAATAACACTTATTAATGTAATACAAAGTATTATAAAAGCACCTATTTTATCATCTGTAATAAAATCAATTGTGGCAAGTAATAATAATATTAAGACAAACTTATCTTTTAATGCTTCAAGCATAAAATATAATGGGGTTTTCTTTTTTCTATTAGTTGCGATGTTTTCTCCATATTCTTCTAATCTATGATGATAAGCATTTATATTTAGTCCATCTTCATTTGTTTTAAATAGTTCCATTATTTCTTCTTTACTTTTAGAAGATAATTCTTTGTACCCTAAATCATTATTCATTATTCTCACATCCTACAATTATTTTACCATAAAATTAAATGATTAAATTATTGAATGTGACTTAATTTAAAAAGACTAGATTTTAAAGTAGTCAAGTAAAAGTAGACAGTAAAAAAGTAAGAATTAAAAGCCTGATTCGATTTTAAATTGAATTGGGGTTTTATAATTTAATGCATAACTAGGTCTTTCATTATTGTAATAATCAATGTATAATTTAATTAGGTTTGGAACGTCATTAGAATGTTTCAAATCAAAATCTATACACAATTCTTCTTTAATCCAACCATTTAATGATTCGTTTACTGGATTGTCTGTTGGAGTACCTGCTCGGCTCATTGAACGTTGAATATTAAATTCATTAAGAAGATTGTTGTAAGACTTTGAAGAATAAACGGAACCTTGGTCGGTATGTAAAATGATTGGTTCATTGATTTGTTCTTCTTTTATTTTACTTAAAACCTGATTTAATCCATCAAAATAAGATTTTCTATCTCCCTTTCTAGAAGATAGTCCATATCCTACTATTTCTTTATTCCATGCATCAAAGTATAACGTTAATTCATAATAAGTAGACTTTACCCAAAATGCGGTCATATCAGAAACAATAACTTCAAATGGTCTAGTTAAATATTTCCATCCATTCCACACTAAATTATTAAATATTTCATGTTCTTCATCAGGCTTCTTCCATTGATAATGCTTACCTTGATATCTTATATTTTCATATTTACATAATCTATGAACATAATTATCTGAATAAACTACGCCATATTTATTTCGTATATGAGTGTTAATCCATCTATATCCATGAGATTTATGTTTATTATGTACTTTCTTGATTAATTCTAAATCACTTTGTCTAGTGATTTCTCTTAAACTTGGATTTTCTTTTCTATATTTCCACTTATAATAACCTGATCTACTAATAGACATGTATTCACATAATAATGTAACCCCATATTTATGTTTAAAATTATCTACTATTTGATATTCTTGTCGAATGTAGTAACGAATTCCTTTTCGGCACCAACTCCTTTCACCATGTAACCTTTTTTTAATCTGGCTATCTCGATTTCTTTTTTCATTAATTCTAATTCAAGTTCTTCAATTTTATTTTTTGGTTTTCTTAAATGTAATCCTGCATGGGGATTACTATATCTTGCTTTACCTGATTTAGATGTTAGTCCTTCAAAACCTTCTTTTTCATATTTTCGTATCCATCTGTATAAATAGTTTGGTGCTAGTCCATATTCTTTTTCTAATTTTATTGCAGTTTCACCATTATAATATCGATTTATCGCTTCCATTTTTCTATCTGCACTTACATGTTTTCCCATAATATATCCTCCTTAATAAAATTATAACAAAAAAGTAGACTTCTATCTTTTTTAGATGTCTACTTTTAGTTTATCACTTTAT
>JAFUZI010000058.1 GCA_017476705.1 Bacilli bacterium | reverse complement strand
CATTTACCTTGTTCATTTGTAAATTTACTTACACCATCTTCATAATCCAACCAAATAACAATTGTTTTATCAGTTGTATTACTAATTCTTTTTGTTACATTATAGAATTCATCTTTATTTGCAACAGAAAGACTTACTGCAGGGCGTCCTTTTGAATCTTGCCCAACTTTAGCTCCACCTGCTTTAAGTACATCACTAGTCATAAGTAAGTTGTCTGATGTGTCTCTAAATGTTAAAGTAGCAGCACTAGAAAGTACTTTTCTAGCACTATCAGGATCTTTTACACCAGCAAGTTGAACACGAATTTTATCGTTACCTTCAATTGTAATAACTGGTTCATTAACACCTAATATATCAATTCTTTTAAGTAATGATTTATAAGTTGTTTTTGTAATGTCACTTGTAACTTCACTTTTATCAAGTGTTTCTACTTTGTATAAAACTTCAAATCCACCTTTTAAGTCAAGTCCAAATTTTAAACTACCAAATACAACAGGTATAAGTAGGCCTGTAAATATTATTAATACAAATACGATTAATAAATTTTTAAGTATACCTTTTTTTTCTTTTTTCTTCTTGTTGTTTACTTTAGTATTAGAAGATTCAACAATTATTTTTTTCTTTGTTGTTTCTTTTTTTGATGTTTCAACAATAACTTTAGTCTTATTCTTTGTCATATTTTCACTCTTCCTCTTTAAAATATACTCTTCTATTTTTTAAATTTAATTTTCCCCTTAAATACTCATCGATGACATAATCATTTGTATCTAAAATATCAGACGTCATCTGGTATAATGATAAATCAACAGACTTCTTCCATTTTATCTCTTTTAAATAATTCCATATATCTTCTTCTTTAATATAGATAAAACCATTTCTACGCATTTCTTCTTTTTTTGTGGTTAAAGCCGGTCTTACCCTTTGGTATAAATCTTCTAATGTTTTAATGTCATCTATCATAAATATTCCTCCTATACTAAAAGACAAATATTCTGCATATATATATTATAGATTATTTTTGTATATTTTTAAAGGTTTTTAAGGGGTATTTATGAAAAAAAACAACTTTTTTAAAATGACACTTCTCTTAATTGTTGGAGGATTTATAACAAAAGTTTTAGGTATGATTATAAAGATAGTCACAACACGCTTAATAGGACCAACTGGAATTGGAATTTATATGATGATTATGCCTACTTTTGGATTACTTATAGCCATAACTCAATTAGGTTTCCCAATAGCTATATCAAAACTTGTTGCAGAAGAAAAATATAATAATAAAAAAATAGTTTTAGGCATTATTCCCATTTCACTTATAATAAACATTATTATAATGACTTTACTAATTATTCTAGCCAATTATTTATCAATTAATTTATTGCATGAAAAAAGATGTTTCCTAGGGCTTATTTCTATTGCACTTACTCTTCCATTTATTTCAATATCATCTATTTTAAGAGCATATTTTTTTGGTAAAACTAGAATAATTCCACATGTTATATCTAATATATTAGAAGATATTATAAGGCTTATTTTAATTGTTTTATTTGTACCAAGTATTATTAAAGTAAATATAGAATATACTGTTGCATTCTTATTTTTAATTAGTATTGCTAGTGAATTATCATCAATAATTATTTTTTTAATATGTTCTCCTAAAAAAATTAATTTAAACAAAAAAGATTTTATAATTAATAAAACCATACTAAAGAGAATTTTAAATATAAGTATACCATCTACAGGAAGCAGATTAATAGGATCTATTGGATATTTTTTAGAGCCTATCATTCTTACATTTGTTCTATCAAAATACTATGTAAATGATTATTTTGTTAATGAATATGGAATTATTAACGGCTATATCATGCCATTACTCTTACTTCCATCTTTTTTTACCATGGCAATATCACAGGCATTAATTCCAGTAATAAGTAATGCTTGGGCAAATAATAAACTGAAAACTATTAAAAGAAAAATAAATCAAGCAATATTTTATTCTTTAATTATTGGAATCCCAGCAACATTAATTTTTATGTTTATACCAGAAGTACCTCTTAGATTTTTGTATAATAGTGTACCTGGAATACCATATATAAAAGTACTCGCTCCAATATGTCTTTTATACTATATTCAATCACCACTAACATCTTCTCTTCAAGCAATGGATAAAGCTTCCATTGCCATGAAAGGAACGCTATATGGAATGATTATAAGGTGTATTTTACTATTTACTCTATCATATTTAAAAATTGGACTTTGGTCTCTTATAATTGCAACAGCTATAAATATGATTATAGTAACACTTCACCAAATTATTCACATAAAAAAAGAGTTAAATTAACTCTTTAAAATCCATTCTTCATATCCTCCTAATATATTATTAGTATGAAATCCTTTTAAATTTAAAATACCACAAACCTTCTTACTAGTTATTCCTTTTTGACAATATAAATAATATGTTTTAGTTTTATCTAAATATTTAAATGGATTGGCAAGTAAATTATTATAAGGAATATTTATAGCGCCTTTTATATGATTATTATTATAACTTTGATTACTCCTTAAATCTATAATATTTAAATTATCGCGTTTAAGTAATTCTTCAATAGTTATATTCAATTTATAATCACCCTAATATATTATATGATAATATCTTTTTTATGTGTTTTATTTTTGCTCGTTTTATCTAATAATATAAAATTATTCATTATGTATTTATCTTAATAATTATATAGAATAATAAATATCAAATAATTACTTAATTATAAATAAAAGAAAAAAGAACATTTAATGTTCTTAATCCCCTAAGTATGTAATTTTAGCATAGCCATTGCCTTCTTTTGAACAATCAGCAGTAGCAGTACTATTATGACAAGTATTGGATTCTGTTTTAGTTGCAGTATCATTTGAGGTAGTGCAGTTAAAACATACCATTTTTTTATCAGTTAGAAGTGAATTGGCTATATAGCCTGAGCCGCCGCCGCCAAAACCACCTGAACCACAACCGGCTCCGCCGCCATACCAGCCTCCGCCGCCTCCAGATGAATTACCCATACCATCTTTCCATGTACAATAACTATATCCACCTTGGCCAAAGCCAGATTGATTACCTATGGTATTGCATTCAGAAGCAGATTGACTGCCACCAGCAGTTTGTGTACCGCCTGTTCCATGCCAAGTCGCTGCTGATGAGCCATCTTTTCCTGTAGCTCCGCCACCGAAGCCACCATAATAATTTGGCCAATATGTTGAAGCTCCACCAGCCCAGCCAGTACCACCACCGCCTCCGGCAACAATCAATATTTCATCTTTATTATCTTTATAATTTTTAAGTTCGCCACGGTTTGAATTTAAGGCAATATGTGTAGCTCCGCCGCCACCACCAACAATAAACATTTCTTTCCAAGTACGACCATTTCCTCCACCATTATAGCCACCACTTATAACAGTGTTTTTCCCATTTTTATCATATCCAGTTAGGCCTTTACCACCTACACCAATATATAAAATATTATTCTTAGTCAAACTAATAAGACCAGTTGAGTATCCTCCAACGCCTTGTTGATTGCTCAACTCGCCACCGCCTTGTGCTCCCCATACTTCTAATTTATAAACTCCATCACATGGAACAGTAAAATTCTGAATAGACCCATTTGCACCTGTTGTTCCATTATAATCAAATGTCCATTCTCTTTCTTCTACCATACAGAAGTTATTAGATAAAGCTGTAAACTCTATACTATCTGATATATTATTCTTTTTATCCTTCGCAAATGCATAGTATGTTCCAGGTCCACTAAGAGTATATTCAACGTGATCATCATTAGTATCAATCCAAGTACATTTACTACTATCATTTGTTTTATTTACACAATATCCAGATATTCCTGATTCATTATCCGTTAATGTTAATTTTAATTTTTTACCTTCCAATTCACCTGAAATAGTAGGTTTTGTTATATCAATATCAGCGCAAGTTTTACCAACTTCTAAGTGACCTAGATAACCTGTTGCGCAATATTTACCATTTGATACATATTCAGCATATACATTATCCCCACTTATCAAAGTTATTGTACCTGATATTGGAACCTCACCTTTAAATTTTAATGTGTCATTATCTTGATTTATACAAGATGTTCCAT
>JAFUZI010000057.1 GCA_017476705.1 Bacilli bacterium | reverse complement strand
GGTAAAACTACTTGTACAGAAAGAATTTTATTCCATACAGGGGTTACTCATAAAATCGGTGAAACTCACGATGGTGAATCACAAATGGACTGGATGGCTCAAGAACAAGAAAGAGGTATTACTATTACTTCTGCTGCTACTACAGCTCATTGGAAGAATCATCGTTTAAATATTATTGATACTCCAGGACACGTAGATTTTACAATTGAAGTTTCTAGATCATTACGTGTTTTAGATGGAGCAGTTGCATTAATCGATGCACAAGCTGGAGTTGAACCTCAAACTGAAACAGTTTGGAGACAAGCTTCTGAATTTAAAGTACCTAGAATTATTTTTGCGAATAAAATGGATAAAATGGGTGCTAATTTCGAATTTAGTTTAAAAACTATTAAAGATCGTTTAGGTGTAAATGCTAAACCTATTGAATGGCCTATCGGTGCTGAAGATACTTTTGATGGTGTTATTGATTTAGTTACAATGAAAGCATATCATTATGATGGACAACAAGCTGAAGATGCTCAAGAAATTGAAATTCCAGCAGATTTAAAAGATATTGCTGAAGAAAAACGTGCTGAATTAATTGAAGCAGTTGCTGAATATGATGATGACATGATGATGACATATCTAGATGGTGGAGAAGTTACTATAGATATGATTAAGACTGCTATCAGAAAAGGTACTTTAGCAGCTGAGTTCTTCCCTGTAATGTGTGGAACTGCTTTAGGTAATAAAGGTATAAAACTATTGTTAGATGCAGTTGTTGATTATTTACCTAGTCCTTTAGATATTCCATCTATAAAAGGAACTACTTTGGATGGCAAAGAAGCAGAAAGACATCCTAATGATAATGAACCTTTCGCTGCTTTAGCATTTAAGGTTATGACTGATCCATTTGTTGGTCGTTTAACATTCTTTAGAGTTTACTCTGGACACTTAACTAGTGGTTCATATGTTTTAAACTCTACAAAAGATACAAAAGAAAGAATCGGAAGAATTCTTCAAATGCATGCTAATAACCGTAAGGAAATTAGTGATGTGTATACTGGAGATATCGCTGCAGCTGTTGGTTTAAAGAATACAACAACTGGTGATACTTTATGTGATGAAAAGAAACCTATTATTTTGGAAAGCTTACAAGTTCCAGAACCAGTTATTCAATTAGCTGTTGAACCTAAGAGTAAGGCTGACCAAGATAAAATGGCTTTAGCTTTACAAAAATTAGCTGAAGAAGATCCAACATTTAAAGTTCATACTGATCATGAAACAGGTCAAACTGTTATTGCAGGAATGGGTGAATTACACTTAGATGTATTAGTTGATCGTATGAAAAGAGAATTTAGTGTTGAAGCAAATGTTGGTGCTCCACAAGTTGCTTATCGTGAAACAATTAAGCAAGCTGCTGATTGTGAAGGTAAGTATATTAAACAATCTGGTGGACGTGGACAATATGGACATGTTTGGATTAAATTTGAACCAAATCCAGATAAAGGGTATGAATTTGTTGATCAAATCGTTGGTGGTGTTGTTCCTCGTGAATATATACCAGTAGTTGATAAGGGATTACAAGAAGCTTTACAAACAGGTGTACTTGCAGGATACCCTATGATAGATGTTAAGGCTACATTATTTGATGGATCTTATCATGATGTAGACTCAAATGAAATGGCTTTTAAGATTGCAGCAAGTTTTGCGTTGAAGGAAGCTAAAAATAAATGTAAACCTGTTTTACTAGAACCTATTATGAAAGTTGATGTAACAACACCAGAAGAATATTTTGGTAATGTAATGGGTGATTTAACAAGTAGAAGAGGAAAACCTCTTGGTCAAGAGGCTTTAGGAAATGCGATTAAGTTAAGCGCAATGGTTCCACTTTCTGAAATGTTTGGTTATGCTACTAATTTACGTAGTAATACTCAAGGAAGAGCTACTTTCGTAATGTTCTTTGATCATTATGAAGAAGTTCCAAAAAATATTGCAGAAGAGATTATTAAAAAGAGTGGAAATTAATTAAATGTGTATCAAAATAGTTGATAAATTTTCAATTATTAGATAAAATATATGTTGTAAATAAAAAAGGAGGAAATAAATTTATGGCAAAGGAAAAATTTGATCGTTCAAAACCACATGTTAATGTTGGTACAATTGGACACGTAGATCATGGAAAAACTACTTTAACTGCTGCTATTACTAAATGTTTAGCTGGTAAAAATGGTAATGAAGCTGTTGACTTCGCTAACATTGATAAAGCACCAGAAGAAAGAGAACGTGGTATTACTATCAATACTGCACACGTTGAATACAGTACTGATAAGAGACATTACGCTCACGTTGACTGTCCAGGACATGCTGATTATGTTAAAAACATGATTACTGGTGCAGCTCAAATGGATGGAGCAATCTTAGTTATTGCTGCTACTGATGGACCTATGGCACAAACTCGTGAACATATCTTACTTGCTCGTCAAGTTGGAGTACCTAAAATGGTAGTATTCATGAATAAATGTGATATGGTTGATGATCCTGAATTATTAGATTTAGTTGAAATGGAAATTCGTGACTTATTAAATGAATATGGATTTGATGGAGATAATACTCCAATTATCCGTGGATCTGCTTTAAAAGCATTAGAAGGTGATCCAGCTTGGACTCCAAAAATTGATGAATTAATGGATGCTGTTGATACTTGGATCCCAACTCCTGAAAGAGATAATGACAAACCTTTCTTAATGAGTATCGAAGATGTATTCACTATTACAGGTCGTGGTACTGTTGTTACTGGACGTGTTGAACGTGGACAATTAAAATTAAATGATGAAGTTGAAATCGTTGGAATTAAACCAACTAAGAAAACAGTTGTTACTGGTATCGAAATGTTTAGAAAACAATTAGATTATGCAGAAGCTGGAGATAATGCCGGAGTATTATTACGTGGTATTGCTCGTGAAGAAGTTGAAAGAGGACAAGTTCTTGCTAAACCAGGAAGTGTTACTCCTCATCATAAATTTAAAGCTACTGTATATATCTTAAGTAAAGAAGAAGGTGGACGTCATACTCCATTCTTCAACAACTATCGTCCTCAATTCTATTTCAGAACTACTGATGTTACTGGTGTAATTACTTTACCAGAAGGTACTGAAATGGTAATGCCTGGAGATAATATCGATATGACTGTTGAATTAATTCACTCAATCGCTTTAGAGCAAGGAACTCAATTCTCTATTCGTGAAGGTGGACGTACAGTTGGTGCAGGAAGCGTAACTGAAATCGTTGAATAATAAAATAAAAGAATCGATTAAATCGATTCTTTTTTTATTTCCTATTAAATTTTTTATATAGATTATAGCTAAAGCTATTTAAGATTATATCAAATTCTCCAATATATTCTGTTACTGTAGAATTAAAACCTAATTTGGCTTCATTTAGTCCACTATATTTATTTTTTTCTTCAAATTCTCCAACTATGGCATTTAAATTAATGTATTTGAAGCCTCTTTCATTAAAATCTTTAATTAGTTGCCATTTTAGAAGATAATTGGCATTAAGATATCCATATTTATCATCTAATCCTTCTACAAATATATAGGCACTATTATCGTATTTAATAACCATTGCGCCTGCAATGACAATTCCTTCAGGATTACTTTTTAATAATTCTGTTGATTTTTCAAGATTTTCTTTATATACAGTTAATAGTCTATCAGATTCCATTTTTTTATTTAAATATGGTGTTTTATCTTTTTCAGTTATTGATACGTCTTGTAATCTTTGTTTTAATGTATCGTTATATTCTTCTTCTTTTTCAAGATTTCTTCTGGTATTTATTAAGAATTCTTCTGTATTTAGAAGAGCATAGTATATTTCCACATCACTACTAAATTGATTACAAATTTCTTTATAGTATGATAGTGGTTTTTTTTCTTTCTTTTGAATAAATGTATATAGTTTATTAACATTATTGTTATTGTCTTTAACTATAGTTATCCCACTATTCATAGCTTTATTAATTTTATTTCTAACTCTTTTATCTATTTTTGATGATATTTCTCTTAAATCTCTTTTTAATACTACTATTGATTCCCAACGAGGTTTTTCTGTTTCAAAGAATAAATTTCTTCCTTTATATTTAAAGCCTGATTTTTCAAGATTTTCTATTAGTTGGTCAGTTTTATTATTAAAGTTAATAATATTTCCTTCAAAATCTCTTATTGTGATTGGTATATATGGGTCCATTCTTAATAACATGAATCCTTCATTACCAAAACTTTTTTTAAGGGTGTTTGCTAGTAATTTTACGTCTTCTGGGTTTTCATAATTGTATAGTATTCCTCTAGGGGCATAGGCTATTTTATTTTTCATAAATACTTCTTTATATATTATTAGTGATGCTCCTATTAAGACATTATTATCATCAGTTATACCTAAATATTGAGAATCGTATCCAAATTTTCTCATTACATTAGCATACATTGATGTTTGATAAAAGTTTCTATAACGATGAGTTGTGGTAAATCTATCAAATTGTGAAGAACTAAGTTTTACAATTCTCATTATCTCACTTCCTATTTTCTATATTATATCATAATATAGTTGTTTATAACAATAATCATTACATTATATTTATTATAATTTACTTGTTTTTGAGTCAATTATTTTTTTTTATTATGAAATAATGTTATAATTATATTAGAGGAGGTTAATATGAAAATAATAGATGTTAAAGGTAGAGAAATATTAGATTCAAGAGGTAATCCAACTGTTGAGGTTGATGTTGTTTTAGAAAATGGAATTGTTGGTAGGGCTGCTGTTCCTAGTGGTGCTTCTACTGGTGAAAGGGAAGCATTAGAACTTCGTGATGGTGGAGATCGTTATATGGGAAAAGGAGTTTTAAAGGCAGTTTCTAATGTAAATGGACCTCTTAAAGAATTAGTTGTCGGAATGGATGCAGCTAATCAAAAAGAGTTAGACTATGCAATGATTAATTTAGATGGTACTGAAACTAAATCTAAATTTGGGGCTAATGCTATTCTTGGAATATCAATGGCGGCTATGAAAGCAACTGCTTTAGAAAAAGGATTACCATTATATAAATATATTGGTGATGGTGATGTTTTACCTGTTCCTATGATGAATATATTGAATGGTGGAGCACATGCTGATAATAAATTAGACTTTCAAGAGTTTATGATTATTCCACAAAGAGATACTATAAAAGAAAGGGTTAGAGTTGGAGCTGAAGTGTTTCATAATTTAAAAAAAGTTCTTAATGAAAAAGGTTTAGCTACTGGAGTAGGTGATGAAGGTGGTTTTGCACCTAATTTAGATTCTAATACTGAAGGATTTGAATTAATTATGGAAGCTATTAAAAGAGCTGGCTATGAACCTGGAGTTGATGTTTGTTTAGCTATAGATGTTGCTGCTTCTGAATTTTATGAAGATGGTAAATATGTTTTAACAGGTGAAGGAAGATCACTAACAACGGATGAATTAATTAGTTTTTATGAGGAGTTGGTTTCTAAATATCCTATTATTTCAATTGAAGATCCAGTAGATGAAAATGATTGGGAAGGATTTACTAAGATTACTGAAAAACTTGGAGATAAAATACAACTTGTTGGTGATGATTTGTTTGTTACTAATAAGAAATGTCTACAAATGGGTATTGATAAACATGCTGGAAATGCTATTTTGTTAAAAGTTAATCAAATTGGTACTATTACTGAGACATTAGAAACTATTGAATTAGCTCGTAAAAATGGATATAAAACTATTATTTCACATAGATCAGGTGAGACAGAAGATACTACTATTGCTGACTTAGCTGTTGGTCTTAATTTAGGTCAAATAAAGACTGGTTCTATGTCTAGAACTGATAGAGTATGTAAATATAATCAATTAATGAGAATTGAGGAAGAACTTTCTAAGTAAGAATTTGACAATTTGTGAAAATAGATTATAATATAATCATAAATCTGTGGAAAGACCATAATATAATTAGCTCTTATTTTTAGTGAGTTAAGGATAGTGTGAACTTAATAATAATCTAGTTATATTCCTACCTTTCTTGAGAAATATTCCGGAGAATTCCGTTATCAAAAAAGAAAAAGTAAGGATGGTACCGTGCTTATGCACTCCTTTGGTATCATCTTTTTTTGGAGGTAAATATGAAAAATAATGCTATTACTAGTAGAGATGTGGATTTTGCAAAATGGTATACTGATGTTGTTAGGGCGGCAAAACTTGCTGATTATACTTCTGTAAAGGGTTGTATTGCAATTGAACCTAATGGTTATGCTATATGGGAAAAAATTCAATCAATTATGGATAAAAAATTTAAGGAATTAGGACATGTTAATGTTCAAATGCCTTTGCTTATACCAGAAAAATTGTTTAATCAGGAAAAGGAACTTATTGAAGGATTTGCTCCAGAATTAGTATGGGTTACTGAAGTTGGAGAAAAGAAATTAGATGAGAGATTTGCGATTAGATCTACTTCTGAAACTGTTTTTTGTGATTATTATAAAAAACATATTACTTCATATAAAGATTTACCAAAATTATATAATCAATGGTGTAATGTTTTTAGATATGAAAAAGAAACTAGACCTTTCTTGAGAAGTAGAGAGTTTTTATGGCAAGAGGGACATACTGTACATGCTACTGATGAGGAGGCAATAGAAGAGACTTCAAGAATGATTGAGGTTTATAAGTGGTTTAATCATGAGATTCTAGCTATTCCTTCTATTACTGGTAAGAAAACTGAAAAAGAAAAATTTGCGGGTGCTGAATGGACTCTTACTAATGAAGATTTAATGTACAATGGTGTTTGTTTACAAGATGGTACAAGTCATTATTTTGGCCAAAAATTTAGTAAGGCATATGATGTTAAATTTACTAATAAAGATAATAAGGAAGAGTATGCTTATTATACTACTTGGGGAAAAACTACTAGGGCAATAGCTGCTATTATTATGGTTCATGCTGATGATTATGGTTTAGTACTTCCTCCAAGAATAGCTCCTAAGCAAGTTGTAATAGTTCCAATAGGAAATGATGATGCAGTATTAGAATTGTGTAATTCATTTAATAAAGAGTTAAATGATAAAGATGTTGTATCATATGTAGATAATTCAAATAAATCACCTGGATTTAAGTTTGCAGAGGCAGAAGTTAATGGAATACCTATCAGAGTAGAAGTTGGTGCTAGAGATTTAGCTAATAATACTATTACTGTTGCTAGACGTGATACTAGGGAAAAGATAAATATAAAAAAGGAAGAGTTAACTGTCGATTATATTAAAGATTTATTGGAAACAATACAAAAAGATATGTATAATAGAGCTTTAGAAAGACAAAATAAATTAACTTTTGAAGCCCATAATATGGAAGATATGGAAAGAATATTAAATAAGCAACCAGGATTTATTCATGCAATGTGGTGTGGTGATGAGGCTTGTGAGTTAAAAGTAAAAGAAATAAGAGGTTGTAAATCTAGATGTATTGTAGATGAAGAGCCTATTGATACTAAATGTGTTTGTTGTGGAAAAGATGCAAAACATCATGTTATATGGGGTATTCAATATTAGATTTTTGTTGCAATAGTTAAGTATTTATGATAATATATAAATGTTGTCGGAGGGGATACGATGAAAACTTTATTATTAGTTATTTCAATATTGTTAATAATTATTGTGTTATTACAAAGTGCTAAAGCAGAAGGTGGAGCACAAATAATTTCAGGTGGACAAAGTGAATTGTTTGCTAATAGAAAAGAACGTGGTTCTGAGTTAATAATTACTCGTATTACTATGTTATTAGGTGCTGCTTTCTTTATAATTTGTTTAGTTTCAATGTTTATTTAAGGACTTAGTCCTTTTTTTTTGAAAAAATATAAATATAATGTATAATAAAGATGAGGGTGATACTAATGAGAGATGATATATTAAATGTTTTGAGTAATTCTGATAAAGCGATTGATATTTATGAATTACAGGAAAAATTAGATATCCATGATGCCTCTGAATTGACTAAGTTAAATGAGGAATTAAGAAAATTAGAAGAAGAAGTTATTATCTATTGTTCTAATAAGAATAAGTATTTGTTACTTGAAAAAAGTCATTTAAGAAAAGGTATAATGAGAGTTAATAAAAAGGGATATGGTTTTGTAGAAGTAGATAACATGGATGATGACATTTATATTTCACAAGATAATATGAATGGAGCAATTCATGATGATGTTGTTTTAGTTGAAATAATTAGTAAGATGCAATTAGGAAGACTAGAGGGAAGAGTTCTAAGGATTGTTGAAAGAAAAGTGAAAAGTTATATTGGAATTATTACTTTTGATAAGAAAGGTATTGGTCATGTTGATTTAGATGAATCTAAGATTAAACTTGATATTATTGTTCCTAAGGAAAAAAGTTTAAATGCTGTTGATGGGCATAAGGTTGTTTTGAAATTAGGTAAGAAGCTTGGGGATAATAAATATGAAGGTGAAGTTACTGAAATAATTGGTCACGTGAATGATCCTGGAGTAGATATATTATCAATTATATATAAATATAATATTGAGGTTGAATTTTCTGATATAGTAAAAAAAGAAGTTGCTTCTATGCCTATGGAAGTAAGGGATTTTGAATTAAAGGGAAGAACTGATTTAAGAGATGAAGTAATATTTACTATTGATGGTGATGATACAAAAGATATTGATGATGCTATTTCAATAAAAAAATTGAAAAATGGTAATTATCAACTAGGTGTTCATATTGCAGATGTTAGTTATTATGTTAAAGAAGGAACGGCATTAGATGCAGATGCAATGGAGAGAGGTACTAGTGTTTATCTTGTTGATAGGGTTATTCCTATGTTACCACATGAATTATCTAATGGAATTTGTTCTTTGAATCCAAATGTTGATAGATTAGCTATTTCTTGTGTTATGGATTTTGATAGTGAAGGTAGACAATTAGATTATAAAATATTTCCTAGTGTAATAAAATCTAGGATACAAATGAGGTATAAAAAAGTTAATGGGATTTTAGAGAAAGGTGAAGTTGCTTTAGGATATGAAGATTATGTTGAGGATTTGAAATTAATGAGTGAACTTGCCGATATTCTTCGTAAGGCTAGAGATAGACGTGGTTATATAGATTTTGATGTTGATGAAGCTAAAATATTAGTAGATGAAAATTGTGTTCCTACTGAAGTTGTTTTAAGAGATAGAGGTACAGGAGAAAAGCTAATAGAAGATTTTATGATTGCGGCTAATGAATGTGTAGCATCTCATATTTATTTTATGAATTTACCTTTTATTTATCGTATTCATGAATATCCTAAAGAAGAAAAAATTAGAAGCTTTTTAGGTTTTGTAAGTAGTTTGGGGTATACTCTTAATGGAAATGTTAAGGATTTAAAACCAAAAACAATTCAAAATATATTGAATCAACTAAAAGATAAGAAAGAATATAAGATGTTAGCTTCATTATTACTTAGATGTATGCAAAAAGCAGTTTATAGACCAGAAAACTTGGGACATTATGGTTTAGCAAGTAAATGCTATACTCATTTTACTTCTCCTATTAGAAGATATCCAGATACTACTGTTCATAGATTACTTAGAACGTATTTGTTTGATAAGAAGATAGATATGCCTACTATTCGTAAATGGGAGGAAAAACTTGTTTATATAGCTGAGCATTCTTCAGAAAAAGAACGTGCTAGTATTGATTGTGAAAGAGAAGTTGAAGATATGAAAATGGCTCAATATATGGAAGGTCATATTGGGGAAGAGTTTGAAGGAATGATATCTTCTGTAACTAGTTTTGGAATGTTTGTTGAATTAGATAACTTGATTGAAGGATTGGTACCAATTCGTGATATGCCTGACTTTTTCCATTATGATGAAGAACATATGACATTGACAGGAGAAAAATCTCATGTAAAATATTCTATTGGAGAAAGAGTTGTTGTTAAAGTTGTAAGAGCTTCAAAAGAGGAGAAAACGATTGACTTTGAAATAATAAAGAAGGTGTAGTATGGCAAAAAAAAGAATTAAATTGAAAAAGACAGGAAGAATTATTTTATTATTTCTTTTATTGATTGTTCTTGGAGTATTTAGTTATGAGTACTATGATTCTTTAAATGATAAAGAAAAAGGTAAAGAAAAGGAATAAGAAGAAGAGAAAGTTGTTAAAGAACCTAAAACTTATGTTGCTAAATTATATATGGTTGGGGATGCTTTGATACATAGTACTCTATATCAAGATGCTAAGACTGCTGATGGTGGCTATGACTTTAAACCTATGCTTGAACTTATAAAACCTATATCTTCTAAATATGATTTAGTTTATTATAATCAAGAAACAATTTTAGGTGGAGTTGAATTGGGTCTTTCAAATTATCCACGATTTAATTCTCCTTATGAAGTAGGGGATGCCTTTATTGATGCAGGTTTTAATTTAGTATCACTTGCGACAAATCATACTATGGATAAAAATGAGCAAGGAGTTATAAATTCTGTTAATTATTGGAAACAACATAAGGATAAAGTTGTTTATTCTGGACAATGGACTTCTTTTGAGGAAAGAGAAGCTGAGACTAGTCAGATATATGAAAAAAATGGTATAAAATATGCTTTTTTATCTTATACAACTTGGACTAATGGATTAGAAACACCTGTTGGTAAAGAATATTTAAATAATGTTTATTCTGATGAAAAGGCAGCGGCTGATATCGAAAAAGTTAGAGATAAAGCTGATATCATTATAGTTGCTATGCATTGGGGGACAGAATACTCTTTAGGAGTTGATGATGATCAAACACGAATAGCAAATTATTTGTCATCTCTTGGTGTGCAATTGATAATAGGTGCACATCCACACGTAGTTGAACCTGTTGAATTTATAAATGAAGGAAAGACTTTAGTAATTTATTCTTTAGGTAATTTTATTTCTGATCAAGAAGGTACTGAGAGATTAACTGGTTTAGAAATGGTTGTTACAATAAAGAAGTTTGTGGATGTTGATGATACAGTTACTGTAACTTTAGAAGAACCAACTGCTGATTTGATATATACAAAATCATATTATAATAGAAAACGTAATTTTAAGGTTTATCCTTATTCACAATTAAGTGATGATTTGTTGCGTAATTATAATACATATTATGAAAAATATAAGGCTATTGTAAGTTCAAGATATCCTGAATTGTTATGGGGAATATCTGCCTAAGGGGGTATTATTATGGAAATTATAAATAGAAAGGCTAATTTTGATTATTTTATAGAAGATCAGTATGAAGCTGGAGTTGTTTTAACTGGTACTGAGATTAAATCTATTCGTAATGGTAATTGTAATATAAAAGATTGCTATGGTATTGTAAAAAACGGAGAAGTTTTTTTATTAAATATGTATATTGGTGAATATAAGGAAGGTAATATATTTAATCATGATACTAATAGGAGTAGAAAGCTTTTATTAAATAAAAAGGAAATAAAGAAAATTAGTCAAGAAATAGAACTTAATGGTTTAACATTAATACCATTAAAAGGTTATTTCAAAGGAAGTAAGTTTAAAATTCTATTGGGAGTATGTCGAGGTAAAAAGAACTTTGATAAAAGAGAAACAATTAAGAATAGAGATATTGAAAGAGAAGTAAAGAAGAAACTTAAAAACTATTAGAGCTCTTTATTATTTCTTTTTTTTATGTTATAATATGTATACATGTATGGGGCTGTTTTGGTTTCGACAGGAATAGTTGAGCATAGATGGCAAGTCGGGAGTCCACGTTAGAGACACAAAAAAATAAATGCTGAAAAAGTAAAAAATGCTGTAGCTACTTTATTTGGTGCAAACCAAGCAGTAGCTTTTGCCTAATATAATAATAAAGGACAGCGCTTCTTTATAAGCTTTACCTAGAGTTTATTTAGAGGTTCATTTTAATAGGTTATAGCTATCTATTGTCTAGTAGATAGAAAGAATATTTAGACTGGTATATTTTCTTGGTCGTTAACTACTTGGAAAATATATGAGAATAATTAGTTAACTAAGCTTGTAGAGGTTTATGTAGCTCTATTTTTGGACAGGAGTTCGATTCTCCTCAGCTCCACCATATATGCCGATATAGTTTAGTGGTAAAACAGGTCCTTGGTAAGGATCAGCGGTAAGTTCAATTCTTACTTTCGGCACCAGATGAAATTTATACGAACAAAGTCTATGTAGGGCTTAAATTCGTTCTAGTAGAAAATCATATCGAAAGAATTAGAGGTTTTTAGTGGCGTTAAATGATAACGCTTTTTTGATTGTTGACATTCGAACTTATGTATTATATATTAAATTTAGGAGGGTTTCTATTATGGATAATACATTAGCACTTTTTGAAGAAAAAGAAATTAGAAAAACTTGGAAAGATAATAAATGGTATTTTAGTGTAGAGGATGTTGTTTATGCTCTAACGGATTCAAAAGATCCAAAGCAATATATAAATAAGTTAAGAAAAAGAGACAAATTGTTAGGGCAAGGGTGGGTACAAATTGTACATACCCTTCGTATGGATACAAAAGGTGGAAAACAGAATATTAATTGTGCTGATACTGAAGGAATACTAAGAATAATTCAATCTATTCCATCTCGCAAAGCAGAACCTTTTAGAAGATGGCTCGCTATGGTTGGAAATGAACGAATAGAGGAAATAAATAATCCTGAACTTGCGATGAATAGAATGAAGTTGTTATATGAAAAAAAAGGATATTCTAAATCATGGATTGAGCAAAGAGAAAGAGGTATAATTACTAGGCATAATTTAACAGATGAATGGAAGAGTCGAGGGGCTCTACTAGGTAAAGATTATGCAATATTAACGAATGAAATATATAATTCCGGATTTGGTATTAGTGCAAAAGAGTATAAAAAAATAAAAGGCATTCACGAATCAAAAAATTTAAGAGATTCCATGTCGAATATAGAATTGGCTTTAACTAATCTTGGAGAGGCAACTGCTGTTGAATTTCATCAAAATAATGATAGCTATGGTTTAAAAGAGTTGAAAGATGATATGAGCAAAGCTGGTAATGTGCTAAAAACTGCAAAAAAAGAAATTGAAAATGAATTGGGAAGATCTGTTGTAACTTCAAATAATTTTCAACAATTAACTGATAATAATATTCAATGAAGGTGTTTTTTTCAAGCTTACATAACTTGCTATTATTATAATTTATGAAATTATTCGATTTAGGAATATTTCACTTTCTAAAGAATTGACGGAAATATTATTTTTATATTTCTTTTTTTTGTTTATTTATGTACAATTAATATGAGGTGGATATATGAATAGATATGAATTGATTCGAAAAAGTATTGCGGCAAGTTTACTTATTTCACTCGGAAATTATGCGCTATTAAAAATAGGTAATCCTATAGGCCCTATTATATTTGCATTTGGATTATTAGGTGTTTGCTATATGGGAGCTAATTTATTTACTGGTAAATGTGGATTTTTATTCAGTGATAAGATTCCATATATGGATTTATTTATTATTTTAATAGTTAATATGTTGGCTGGTTATTTATTTGGCTATTTATATTCTTATTGTGATAGTGATGTTGTTTTAGCTGCTACTAATAAAGTTGCTAGTTGGAATTTAGAATTTCCTTTCTTTGTAAAATCTATTTTATGTGGATGCATTATGTATATAGCAGTTTATATGTATAAAAAAGGAACTTCTCTTGGTATTATTTATGGAATACCTTTATTTATATTTTGTGGATTCCAACATTGTGTTGCGAATGTTATTACTTTGGGAGTTGCTAGAACATTTCATTGGTCATTATTATTGGCTATATTAGGAAACTTTGTTGGATCTTTATTTGTATGGTATTTATTTAGTGAGGATAATAAGAAACAGAAAAAGAAAAGATAAGGTTTTCTTTTTTTTTAATTAATTATAAAATATATGTGTATTGTGAATATTTGTATTTATTAAATTACTATTAGTGATGTTTTAATACAAATATTTCTATTTAAGATGTATAAAATTATTTGATTGGTGATTATATGGAGAAGTATAAAGAAGTTGAAAGAAGTATTATTAAAAAATTTAGGAAAGATATATGGAGTAAATTTGTAAAGGCTGTTATTGAGTTTGAACTTATAAAAGAGAATGATAAGATAATGGTTTGTATAAGTGGGGGGAAGGATTCATTTTTACTTGCGAAGTGTATTGAGGAAATAAAGAAGCATGGTAAAGTTAATTTTGATGCTTATTATGTTTGTATGAATCCTGGTTATAATGAGAAAAATAAAGAATTGATTTTAAAAAATGCGAAAGATTTAAATATTGATTTAGAAATGTTTGATAGTGATATTTTTGATATAGTTGATAAAGTAGATAGAAGTCCTTGTTATTTATGTGCAAGAATGCGAAGAGGTTGTTTATATAATAAGGCGCAAGAATTGGGCTGTAATAAGATAGCTTTGGGACATCATTTTGATGATGTTATTGAAACTACTTTGTTATCTATGTTTTATGGAGCTGAGGTTAAAACGATGATGCCTAAACTTCATAGTGAAAACTTCAAGGGGTTAGAGCTCATTAGACCAATGTATTTAATTCATGAAGAGGATATTATTGCTTGGAGTAAGTATAATAAATTAACTTTTTTAAATTGTGCATGTAAGTTTACTGAAGATAATAAGAATGAACTTGTTGACAGTAAGAGATTAGAAATTAAGAAATTAATTAAGAAATTAAAAGAAAATAATGAAAATGTCGATTATAATATTTATAAAGCATTGGATAATGTTAATTTAAATTGTGTAATTGGAACTAAAAAGGATGGAATATATAAAAGCTTTTTAGCTGATTATGATAAAGAGGATGAATGATTATGGAATATTTAAAAAATGATGGAACAAAAATTATTGTTGATGGTAATAAAGTTAAGTTTGGATCACTACCAATGGAAGAAAAAACAATAGGAGCAAATTTTGTTCATGGGGCAAGATATGGTGGCAGTCTATCTTCGTTTAATGGTTCTTTTTCTAATGAATTAATAGGTATAGAAAATGGATTTGCTATTATTGAGACTAGAATTGGTGATATTGAAGATGCTTATCAATTATTAAAATCAAAGATTAGTAAGTTTGATGATATTGATTTTTTAGAATTATCTGGAGTTATTATCGAAACTGTTGATGAATATTTTGGAGGAATTAGTAACATTGATAAAAGAGGTAGTTATTATAAGGATTATGATGATGTAGATTATTATAATAATGATAATAAAATATCAAATCTTAAGGGTAGTGGAGCTGGTATGTGTGTAGAAAGAGCAGCTCTTGCGCAAAACCTTTTAACTTCTTTAGGAATTGAAAGTTATTATAAATCTTCTAGTATTATAAAAAATGGTAATAAAGAAGTTCATAGTTATAACTTAGTTAAGAATAATTCTGATTATTATGTTTTTGATACTTCTATACCAAATATGATTAATGGTAAAGCAAATCCTTTAATTGCTAAGATAAGTAGTGATGTTTATGATAAGATTAGTAATCCACTTGCAGATGTTGGAATATCTGTAGCTGTTAGTCATTATAATCCATATAGGAATGAAGATGTAGAAATTGTTTATGATGCAGGTAGAAAAGAATTAGTAGAAGTAAATCCATTAACAGAAAATGATTTTGAATTAGAAAGGAATAATTTAAAATGAGCAAAAATAAAAAAGAAATAAATAAAAATGATTATTATGCATATATAAATATGATTGAAATAGTTCTTTTAATAATTGCGTTAGTGTCTATATTTATTGTAATGAAGGATTTTTCTTTGTTTTCTAGTACTACTACACCTTTAGAGCAATTTGCAATGATTGTTATTTTAATATCTCTTGCATCTTTAGCGTTATTAGAATTATATTCATTATATTTAACACCTAAGAAATCTCTGTATTTTAATCTTTTTTGTCTTGGAGTTGAGGGATTACTTATATATTTTATATTCTTTAGTAGTAATTTTCGTTATCCTGAATTATTAATCTATGTACCTTTTTTATTATTATTTAAGTATTGCTATAGAATATATTTGGTTAGATAAAGGTTTTTAAAAATTATAAAGAACAAAAATCTATTATGGTTTTTGTTCTTTTTGTATTCTATTAGATAGTTATACATATAATAATATGAGGTGTATAAATGAATAATACATATATTGTAAAGGCAGGAGATACTTTATATGGTATTAGTAATCAATATGGTGTTTCAGTTACTGAACTAGCTTCTTTAAATAATGTTAATGCAAATAGTTTAAAAGTTGGTCAAAAACTAATAATACCTAGTAAATCTGGATTAAATCCCGATAATATGTTTATGTATACAGTAAAAAAAGGTGATAGTTTATATGCAATTGCTAAATTATATGGAACTAGTGTCGATGAAATAAAAAAACTTAATTATTTGACTAGTAATAGTTTGATAGTTGGGCAAGTACTTAGAATTCCTGAGGTTTATACAAAACCTGATGATATGGTTGTTCCTAATTATATTTCTTATACTGTTAAGAAAGGAGATACTCTATATTCAATTGCGAAAAAATATGGTGTTAGTGCTGATACTATAATTCAAGATAATAATTTGAAAAATAGTAATTTAAGTGTAGGGCAGATACTTAGGATTAGATCTGGTGAAGGTGAGGTATTAGAGTGTTTTGGTGAAGATTATAATGATTCTATTAGTAACTATAAAACATATATAGTACAAAAGGGAGATAGTTTATATACAATTTCTAGAAGGTATGGAGTTAGTGTTGATGATATTAAAAGAGTTAATAATTTAAAAAATAATACTTTAAGTATTGGTCAAGAATTACTAATACCAAGTAATGATTTGGATTATTATACGGTACAAAGAGGAGACAGTCTTTATTCTATAGCTAAAAAGTTTGGAATTAGTGTAGATTATCTAAAGAGAAAAAATAATTTGACTAGTAATACTTTAAGTATTGGTCAAAGGTTATTATTATGAGGTGATGTATGAAAATAGTTAATTATTTTGATGAGTCTTTTAAAAATACAAATGATTTTCTGGAATTTAAAAATTTAAATCCTGGGATAGGTCGATTAAAAATAAGAGCTTTTGCGGCTAATGAAGCACTTCCTGTTTCTAATGTACATGTTGTGGTTAGTTGTTTATTTCATGATATGAAAATAGTATTCTTTGATGGAGTTACTGATGCTTCAGGAATGACTAGTGTAATTGAATTGCCTACACCTAGAACTAATTCAGATGATTTGATTGTTCCTGAAGCTATTAATTATGAAGTTGAATCTGAAGATGTAGAAATGAATAATAAACAGTCTTTTGTTGTTAAAATGTATAATGGGATTTGTGTGGTACAAAATATTATTATTGTACCTAATATGGAGTAAAGTATGGCTATTAGATATCCTATAGTTCCTAATAATATTACTGTTCATTTGGGAAAGCCAGATGAGGCTGTAAGAGATGTTACGGTTTCTTTTACTGAATATATTTCTAATGTAGCTTCTAATGAGTTATATCCTACATGGCCAGTTGAGGCATTAAAGGCTAATATATACGCTATTATTTCTTTTACATTAAATAGAATTTATAATGAATGGTATCGAAGTAAGGGATATAATTTTGATATTACATCTTCTCCTGCATATGATCAGACTTTTAAATATGGAAGTTCTACTTATGAAAATATTAGTAATATTGTTGAAGATATATTTAATAATTATGTTGTGAAAAATGGACAGGTTCAACCATATTTTACTAGATATTGTGATGGTAGACAGACTACTTGTAATGGACTTTCTCAATGGGGTAGTGTTTCACTTGCTAATCAAGGGAAAAACTATTTAGAAATATTAAAATATTATTATGGAAATGATATTAGTATTAAATATAATGCGGTTGTTGGAGATGTTTCTTTAGGATATCCTGGTTATCCGATAGGTTTAGGTAATGTAGGTAATCCTGTAATCGCTATTCAAAGAGATTTAAAAAGAATTAGGGCAAATTATCCAGCTATTCCTATTATTCAAGATAAGTATGGTATATATAATGAAGAAACTGAAAATGCTGTTAAAAAATTTCAAGAGATTTTTAATTTACCAATAACTGGTATAGTAGATAAAGCTACTTGGTATAAAATAAAATATGTTTACACTAGTGTAAAAAAGCTTGCAGATTTGTATTCAGAAGGTATTAGTGAGAGGGAAGCTAATTTTTTATATCAAGATGAATTAAAATATGGAGATACTGGTATAGAGGTTCAATATATTCATTATTACTTAGATGCAATTGCTTTTTTAGATCCTGATATTCCAAGGTTACCTACTAATTCCATTTATAATAACAATACTATTAGTATGGTAAAAGCATTTCAATCAAAATATAATTTGCCTGTAACAGGTGTTTTTACTTATACTGATTGGAATGTACTTAGAAATGTATATAAAAAGTTATTAGAAACATATAATGGTGATTATAGTGATTATATAAATGAATTATATCCTGATTATTTTTTAACTAGGGGGTCTTCTGGTGAAGATGTATTAAGATTACAGAAATTTTTATATAAGATATGTGAGTATGATCATTCAATCCCGGGAGTAAGGGTTAATGGATTATTTGATGAATTAACAGAAAAATCTGTTTTAAAATTGCAGAAAGATTATGGTTTTGATGTAAATGGTATAGTTGGACCGTTATTGTGGAGAAAGGTTGTTGAACTTTCTAAGAGATAGTTGTATAAAAATAATTTTTGTTTATCATAATACTATTGAATGGGTACTATCTTTGACTTAAATTGTTAAATATGGTATAATATTACCTATTCAGGGAGGAATAGATATGAAGACTATTGATGGGTCGTCGAAGCTTAGCAAGATAATTAGGGTTGTTGTTTTAGTGATGATATCGTCAATAATTATATATAGTTGTTATGTATATCATAATAACTGTGTTTATAATAGTATTAAACTTACAACTGTTGATAATAAGAGTGTAGAATTTGGTAGTGCTAACTATGATGTTAATAGTTTAATCAAGAAGGTTGAAGGAAAAGTAGTATCAATTAAGAAGAATATTGATACAAATGTATTGGGAGAACAAGAGGTTATAGTTGAGGTAAAAAAGGATAATGTAGTTAAAGATGTACCTTTTTTAGTTAATGTAGTTGATAGTGTTGCTCCTGTTATAGAGTTAAAAGAAGAGCGTGTAACAATTACTTCTGGAGATGATTATGATTTAACTTATAATGTTTCATCTGTTGTTGATGGAGTTGATGGAAGTATTGGTTATGTTAAAGATATAAATGAAGAAAGTAAAATGTATTATAATTTTAATTATGATGCTAATACTATAGATGATGTTGGTGAACATACTGTTGAAGTTGTTGCTAAAGATAATACAGGAAACTTAGGAAGTAGTAGCTTTATTTTGGAGGTTGTTGCTCCTAGAAGAGTTTATTCTTCTCCAAGTACAGCTATTACATATAATGCTCCTGTTAATCCACAAGGTGGAGATGTTGTTTCAATAGCTTATTCATTAGTTGGTGCACCTTATATTTCAGGATCTAATGGTCCTTATGGATTTGACTGTAGTGGATTTGTACAATATGTTTACTCTCAAGTTGGAGTAAATGTTAGTAGAAGTTCTTCTACTCAAATATATGATGGAGTTGGAGTTAGTTATCAAGATGCTCAACCAGGAGATATTTTAAGTTGGGGATATTATGATGGAGCTCCTACACATTCTGCTTTGTATGTAGGAAATGGTCAAATGGTTCATGCTACTAATCCTCGTCAAGGTGTTATAGCAAGTGATGTTGCTGCTTGGACAAGAGGTAGTGGAACACATGTTATTGCTGTTAGACGAATTGGTTAAAAGACTATTTATAGTCTTTTTTTGTATAATTTTATAGTAATTGGTTAATATACTTATAGGAGGCTGATTATGGAAACATTACAAAAGTCATTATTAGTTATTACAATAATTGGAGCTGTTAACTGGGGTTTAATTGGTTTATTAAATATTGATTTAGTGGCTTTATTATTTGGTGATAATACTCTTATGACAAGAATTGTTTATTCCCTTGTTGGAGTTTGTGGGATTATTAATATAGGAATATTAATGACTCATTTAGATTATAAAAAAGACTAAAAGTCTTTTTTTTTATTATTTTTTATGTTAAGTTAAATGTAGTGTTGGGGGATTATTATGAAGTATTATGTTGATTTAGTATTAAAAAAGGAAAAGAAGCCTATTGATATAGATAAGATTATTAGTAAAATTAATAATCTTGTTTTTGTTGATAAAGAAAGATTTTTAAATGATGATGAGACTAATGAAATTATTGATGTCTTAAATAAGGGAATTAGTTCATTTGATTATTATAAGACCCCAAATAATAGATTTATTCTTTTTTCAAAGACTTCTTTTAGAATGGGACGTTTCAATGGATATAGAAATGGTGATGGAGTAGTTAATTCTATTTATTCTTTTACTAATAAAGATGGTAAACATATTGTGAAAGAGGAAAAATATAAAATATCTAAAGGTTCTAGTGGAGAAGCTGTTGATGGAGATATTGTTTTAGTTGATATAAAAGGTTTTGGAGGTAAACCAAAGATAATTAAAGTATTAGATAGAAATATTGAATATGTTACTGGAGAAGTAATTACTATAGGAAATAGCTATTTTTTAAAGCCTTTAGATAAAAAATTACAATTTTTAAATATATCTTTACCAAATACTAGTATTGAGGGACAAAGAGTTCAGGTTTATTTAAAGGAAAAAAGAGAAGATAACTATTATATTGGAGAAGTTTGTAGGGTATTTAATCATAAAGATGATCCTTTAGAGGATATTCTTTGGGAAGCCTTTAAATGTGGAATAGATGATAAATTTAGTAAGGCTTCTTTGGAACAAGCTTCTTCTATGCGTCAGGTTGTTTTGGATTCAGATCGAATAGGTCGTGAAGATTTAACTAGTTGGGAGATATTTACTATTGATGGTATTGATACTAAAGATATAGATGATGCTTTGAGTTGTCAAAGACTAGAAAATGGTAATTATCAAATTGGTGTGCACATTGCGGATGTTAGTAACTATGTTCTTCCCTCATCACCACTTGATAGAGATGCATATAAGAGAGGCAATAGTAATTACTTGGGTGGAAGAGTTATTCCAATGTTGCCTCATGAATTATCTAATGGAATTTGTTCTTTGAATCCAGGAGTTGAAAGATTAGCTGTTTCTTGTATTATGGAAATTGATTCTAAGGGGAATGTAGTTAATTATAGGATATCTCCTACTGTTATTAAATCTTGTTTAAAAATGAATTATGATGAGGTTAATAATCTTCTTCATAATAGAAAATATGATCCGGTATATGAACAATATAGTAGTTCTCTTAGAAATTTAAATAAAATTGCATTAGTTTTGAAGAAAAAACGTTTACTTAGTGGTTCAATTGAGTTTGATAAGCCAGAATTGAAATTAGTATATGGTAAAAATGGTGGTGTAATAGATACTTCATTTAGAAAGTTAGATTTAGCTGAAAATTTAATAGAAGAATTTATGATTATTGCGAATGAAGTAGTTGATAAACATTTGTCTAATAATGGATATCCTTGTTTACATAGAGTTCATGATAAACCTAATGAAGAAAGATTATGTGACTTTTTTAAGTTACTTGAAGCTGTTAATTTGCCTTTTGAAAAGTATGATTATTTAGAATGCTGTATTAATCCAATTGCTTTTCAGGAATTATCAGATTTTATTAAAGATACTCCTAATTTATCAAGAATGCTTTCTACTAATTTAATTAGATGTATGTCTAGAGCAAAGTATAGTCCTGAAAATATTGGTCATATGGGATTAGCAAAAGATAATTATTGTCATTTTACTTCTCCTATTAGAAGATATTCTGATTTAATAATACATAGAATTCTCAAAGATTGTTGTTTTGATAAAGTTGAATCAACAAAGAAAATTCATATGTGGGAGAGAGTTTTACCGGAAATTGGTATTCAAACTTCTAAAAGAGAAAAATTATCTGATGAATGTGAAAATCAAGTGTTATTAATGAAGTGTGCTGAATATATGCAGAAGCATATTGGAGAAGAATTTGTAGGAACTATAATTGGTCTAAGTGAAAGAGGATTACACGTTGAATTAGATAATATGATTGAAGGAAGAGTACGTATTAAGGATATGAAAGGTAAATATTATTATTCAAAGGATAATTATGCTTTACTGTCTTTAGATGGATTTTCTAATTATTATATTGGTGATAGATTGATTGTAAAAGTAGTGGATGCTTCTAAAGAAAACAAATCAATAGATTTTGATGTTGTGGAGAAGATAAAGGAAAATAAAATTGTATATACTAGGTAATATTTGAATATTTTTTGAAAATATGGTATAATACGTGTGATTTTGGGGGTTAATATGAGTTTTGAAAATCAATGTGGTAGTTGTGAAAACTTTTATGATGTTAAGGGTTATAATGATGAGTATCCTTTTTCTGGGGGTAAATATGATAAAGGACATTGTTCTTGGTATAGATCTTATTATTATCCAGATGATAGCTGTAATCATTATAGAAAGAGAAATTCATCATCACCATCGAATTGTTATATAACTACTATTGTTTGTAATAGGTTAGGAAATGATGATAATTGTGATGTTTTAAATACATTAAGAGATTTTAGAGGTAATGTTTTACAAAAAGATAAAAAATATGAAAAGATATTATTTGAATATGATACTGTTGGTCCTATTATTTCTAATAATCTTATGAAGGAAGATATTTCAATTATTGATAAAATTTATAATAGTTTTTTAAGACCTATTGTAGGACTTATTAAATTACATCAATATGATAATGCGATTAAAAGATATACTAATATGACTAGATCTTTGGAAGAGTATTATGGTATTGATTATGATTTAGAAATTGATAAAGACTATGATTATAAAAAAGGTGGTCATGGTCATAAAGTATTAAAAAAGGATTTTTAAATCCTTTTTATTTTTGTTTGAGGTTGTAAAAAAGGAATATAAATGATATCATATATAAT
>JAFUZI010000056.1 GCA_017476705.1 Bacilli bacterium | reverse complement strand
TGGAAAATGACAAAAGTCTTTATCTACGTCAAAGTCAGAACCTGTTAATAATACTATTTCTTTAGGAAGTACTATAGCATCTCCAGCATATCTATTTAAGAATTTTTTAATTTTACAAGGAAATACAGAACAATTACCTTCTGTAGGAACACGATATGCCATAAATTCTTTAACTTCATCTGGTAAATTTTCAACTGCTTCTTCGTCTATAATACCATCTTTATTTAAAACTGCTTTAAATAAATCATTATTATACACTCCGCAATATGCATCTATATGTTTTATTCTTAATTTCCCATCTTCAAGTAATCCTTTTAATGTTCCTATATTTGCTTCATTAGATATTATTTCTTTACCTGTTGTTACATCTTCAAAAACAATATGCAAATCTTCATCATATGCAACACCAGACATCTGAATCATTGTTTTACCAGGAACATTTACTTCAGCAATATGTTTTGCAAGACCTCTTACTAATGTGTAATATTTATTTAAATGTGTAGGTGCTAATGCTCCTAATAAAACATTTTCATCAGATAAATCAATATCTTGCAAATCGTTCATAGTGAATTTACCAGAACTAATTGCTAAAGATTTTAATGCATGTTCTAATGTATCACTTTGTGCAAAAACACCAGCGACTTTATTATAATTAAGATTTAATTTTGCTGCTAATGCAGATAAATAAATGTTTTTATATTCAGTTCCATTTAAATCTTTCCCATTGAATTTTGCAGCAACTGCTTGTTCATTTTTAATATCAGAAAACATTACTTTCATTACCTGAATACCCAACTTTATTTTATCATGCTGTGTTTCAGTTCTTGTTTGTTCTCCAAAATCTTCATAAGGAATTTCATGGATTGCGGTTGTTTGATCAGTACCCCATAACCCTGCTTCTTCATCCCACATAGCTACAGTTGTTCTCATTTCCCAATAAAGATCTTCACTTGTCATATTAGGTTTTTCTGTTAACATTTCATCTATATCAAATATATGATTTCCTCCTATTTTTACAGCTGAATCTAACTGGATTTGGTCTAAATCATATGTTTCTGCAAACTGCATTAATGCGTCATATATAGTATTTGGCGGAGTAAGTCCAGGTATAAGTAAAGCCAATGAATTTTTAACTATTGTTGGTATATCTTGTCCAGATTCTGGATCTCTAACAAATGTATATATATAAGGTTTTTTAATACTAAAAACAAAATTATAATCTTCTGCTGTCAATTGTTGATTTTTAGCCCTTTCTAAAAATCCTTCAATATATTCTGAATCATAGCCATATAATTTACCCCAAGCTTTTAAGCCTTTTGCTGTCATAAATCCTTGACCATCGGCTCCTTCTATAGCACTTTTCCACACATTTTTAATAACTTTTTCTTCCGCTGTTCCTCTTATAGAAGATTTTGATAAAATTTCATTGATATAACCTTGTACTGGATGTTCTTCACGAATACCGAATTTTACATAAGCCGTACGACAATATGGACTATCTAATTGAGAAATATCCCCTTTTGTAGTTCTTCCAAATAGTCCTTTAATACGTTTAATAAAATCTGCTGTAGAAGATACACCATTATATTTAAAGAATGCCATATCTTTAAACATAATATCGTTAATATTCCATTGGGCTAATAGATTATTTAAGAAAAATTCGTATACGCTCCATTCTGTTTTACCATAACTTTGTTCATACACATCTTCTACTATTGGTCCTAGTTCTTCTCTAGCTCCTTTATAAAGTTTTGTAATTATTCCATCTTCTCCAGCCCCCTCTTTTACATCCGCAAATAATATTTTATCTAAACAATTTTCATAGTCTATAGTAGTCTTTTTTTCATCTAGTAAAATGGTAGAAAGTACTGTAATATAGTTATCAAGTTCTGGCAATTTATGGAAATGTTCTCCTGCTTTTGCATAGCCTTTAACTTCTATTAACGAAGTTTCTCCGTTCTTTACTCTAATTATTCTATATAATTCTTGTGTTATTGCATTTTTTATATAAGTCTTTATTAACTCTTCGCCTTTCATTTCTTCGTTTTCTCCTATCAATAAAAAATCTCCTTCTTCACCTTTTTTGTAAGTCGTATCTAATTCTATTTTAGGCATTCTTATAGCTAAAAGATTTCCACTGTCTGATAAAGGTGCTATATAATAATTTGCAGAATATTCATTACTTTTTTTATAGAATTGATAAAATGCATTCTTATAATAAACATTGCTATCTACAACATTAGAAATTTCTTGCCCTTCCATAGTAACTATGTATGTAAGTTCTCCATAATTTTCACTGTTTTCGTTTTGTTTTTGCACCGCTGTTAATAGAGGAGAACTACTTTCATCTATCATTAAATTGTTTCCTTTAATTTCTGCAATATTATGAGTTTTAAATGCACCATCTATTTTTTGGGACATTCTACCTAATTTACTATTGTAAGTATAAGAAAATCGTTGAACTATTTTACCGTCTACAGTTACATTATATGAGGAATCTGCAGATTCTGTATGTATTACATTTGCTAATGCTTTTGCTAATTGTAAATATTCAGGCCTATTAGCCATCATTATATTTTTAACAGTATCCTTATCTTGTCTAGAAACATTAGATACTACATTAATAACTAGTTTAATTATATTATTTTTGTGGAAATCACTTAATTTATCTAATGCTTCTACTGAAATATTTTTAATACCTATAGCATATAGTAAACTTTGTATATCTTTATTCTTTTTTAAAGCTGAAAAATCAATATCTTTTACTTTTTCTACATTTATATTACCTCCATTATCAAATATTGTTTTATCTAAAACATAGTTATCTTCATTAATGCTTTTTGACCAAGTATCCATTAATGATACTGCTCCAGAATGCATATTTAATGTAGTTTCTCTAAGTTCGCTTTGATCTACAGATCTTATAAAATCTACATTGAAAGCGTTTACAAATTTAGCAGCTAACTGTTTGTCTTTTTTTAACATAACTATTACTTGTCTAAGCCATGGTTCTGTGCCTAAATTATCTGCTAAAATATTAATAATATCTTCGCTTGTAGTTATTAATTTATCACTGCATAAATCTTGTATTTTTCCATAAGCAGAAGTAAAGTTTAAGAATTTTAAAGAACCTAAAACATTGTATACTGGTCTTCCTTTAGAATCTACCATATATATTCTAGATAATGCGTATCTTACTTCTTTTGTAACTGTATCAGAAGTTTTACTAGTAAATGCAGGTTTGTTTATTCCAGGATCTGCCCAACCAGATTCTTCTATATCTTCAATCTCTTCTGATTCTGATATATTTATATTAAGATCTTTAAATCTTTCATCTAGTATATATCCATTTAGACTTGATGATTTTTGTAAAGCACGATTAAATAATTCTATAAATAATTCTGGAACTCCTTCTGATGATTGACTTGAGTCTAATTTATCTAATAGAGATTCTCTTCTTTCTATTATTTTTTTAGCTTCTTCGGTAGTATACCCCTGCCCTTCTATAGTTTCTATTTTATTTAGAAATGGGGCTCCTTTCCTACAAAGATATGTATATACCCTATTTGCTACTTCTTGTATTCCTCCATATTCTTTTATCCAATCTTCTGGAGTATATTTTTTATAATTATTTATTTTAGTATTGAGTATATTTATTTTTTCGTAAGCTAATTTTTTATCCTCTTCTGTTGCAGTATTAGAATCTATAATATCTTGACATTTTTTTATTTCTCTACCTAAAACAACTTTCATTTGTCTATAAGCCATTGAATCTGAATACATATTAGGCATTAACCAAGAATCTATTTTTGATGCTATTGCCTCTGTTAAATCTGCAATATCTTTAGAGGAATAAGTATTGGCTAAATTAGATTTATTTTTATATTTAACATTATAACCAAATTCGAATTTTAATGGTGCTTTTATATTAGCTATTTTAAAGGCTAAAGTATTTAAAGTATTAAAAGGTTGTCTAGGATCTACATCTAATGAAGTATATGTATATTGTGCATAATTACTTCCTTTTTTATGTATTTCTCTTATTGCGGTCATTTGTTTAGTAAAATCATTTTCTTTACCGTCATAAGTTAATTTATCATATCCTGTACTTACTAAATAATCAATTGTTCTTTTATCATTTTCTGTAGCATATATTATATTGTTTAGATGCTTTTGATGATTAGATCCTTTAGGATCTATATAAGACTTTAAATGTTTTTGCACAAGCTTTTTAATTCCTTGTCTAAATACAAGATCTGGAGGTATGCATATTAGTTTATAATATAGATTATTTATCTTTTCTAAAGTACTTTCTCGTGGCACTCCTTCATCATCAAAACTATAATAATAATCAGATTCATTTTCAGGTTTTGGAATAGTTTCTAACTGTGTTATTATATCTTCTAATTCTTTAAGTCGGGGATAATATTTATTTACTCTACTTCTTATCATTTTAGCAGTTTCCCATAATTCTTTATGGAAAACAGACCAAAAATTTATACGTTTTTTAAATAATCTACCTTCTTCATCTTGTATTTTTACTTCTGCATATATAGCATTTTCTTTATATCCCCTTATACTTAGCCTCATTTTAGATAAAGCATTTCTAACCTCTTCATTAGTAGGCAATTGTCTATTATCATACTCAGGTTTTTTGCAATATTGCAATTCATCCGCTTTTATATAATTATTAAGATCTTCAGCAAATACTAATTTTTTATATTTGCCAGAAAGCATTTTTTCTGTAATTTTCAAATGCACATCTCTATAATCACCATTCTCAAATTCTATAATATTTTCTTTGGTTTTATGCTTGAATGCAAAAGTATCTGAATATACTCCACTTCCACTTCCTTCGTTTTGATTTCTTGTTACATATAAAATATTTGATTTATATGGTGTGTCTTTATCTATAAGTTGAAACTCTGGTTTAATTTTTGTTTGAACTGCATTTATATCAACATCGTTCTTTAAATCTAAAGTATTACTTACAATTTTATCACCTATTTTATTTGGCTGAGATAAAGTTACAATATTTTTCAGGATTTCAGAAGTTGCATCCTCTATATTTTCTTTATTTTTATTATTTCCTGTAAAATACCTTTCACTTAATTCTTCTATATAAGAAGAGACTTTTAATCTGGCTGCACCTTTAGATAATCTATAACTTTCAACAGTTTTTGTTAAAATTTCAAATGCTTGTTTTTCTTGAGCAGAAAATCCATTTATGTTCAAACAATAATTTGCCATATCTTTATATAAAAATTATTTATTTGCAAAGTTACAAAATATTTTACAATATTAGTACGGCGATAAAAAAAAGTACACCAGTTATTTACTGATGTACTTTAATTCAAATTTAAACACTTAGCATCTTCTTTAATATGTTTTATATATTTTTCATGAAATTCATAAGCAACAAAACATTTTAAAGCTTTCAGTTGTGCGAGATAACTTTCTTCATTATAATTCTCTGTAATATATAAAACTTTGTAATGTTTTTCATTGTGTTTTTCACAGTCCTCTTCTACAATTTTTCCGTCTTTTGCCAATCCAAAATAAGAAGAAAAGGAACTTGTTTTATATATCATTTTTACATACAGAATACTATTATTTATTTCTGAATATTGTAAATTTGAGAATTCTTTTACACTATAATTGTAATGCATTTCTATCTTCCCATTGTTGTTTTATATATAACCATTTAAGTTCTCTTCTAATTTCATGATTAACTTTTTCTAATAGTTTGATACTATTATCTTTATTCATTTCTGAATAAATATCATGAAAATATATAACATTTTCAGTAGGTAATAATGAGGTTTTTGATATATTATCACTACGCATAGATACTTGCCATGCAAGAATAGCATATTCAGAATTATATAACAGTTTGCCATTCTTACATTCTCCTATATATCTGCACACTTGACCATTTTCTTCAATGCTCATAAGTTGCTTTCCATCTAAATCTTTCCATGTGTAACCATTTAAATATTTCATAGTGTTAATATTTTAGAATCTTTTATAATAATTTCTTTATGTTTTATACCTAAATTTTCCACATTCTTTTTTAGAATATCGCATAATTTTCTATGATTAAAATGATCGTATTTTAAATTTTTATACATAAGTTCATGTAGTACTAAAATAAAAGAATCATTATGGATTTTTATATCCGATATAGTTGGATTTGGAAATGTCGGTAATTTTAAAGGCCTAAAATGCTCCAAATCTAAAGATAAATTACACACATATCCTATAACACATACTTCCTCTTTAGGGCATTTGTAGCAAATATATTTACCTTCAATATCTTTGTATGTTAAATCTGGTAAATTCTTAAGAGTTATTATATCTAACATAAATTTAAACTATTTGTATCTTGTTTTATAATATATTGTTTATAGCATTTATCATAATAATTTTCAAATTCTAAATAGCTTACTATTCCAGAAAGTTCATCATTGTTTAAAGTAAGTATCTTATAATCTTTCTTAGAAAACTTAGGCAATTTAGAAATAAATAGTGTTGTTGCTTCTGCTTTTATCCAATCAATATCTGGGCATACTAATACTAATATATTTTTATCTGAATCTATAAATTTTTTATTATTTAAAGGTATTGGACCAGGAAGACTATATAAAGATTTTTCTGTAATTCCATATATAAAATACTCTGAATTTTCAAAATCTAATGTGTTTATCATAACTTTAACGATTTCCTATCATCTTCTAATTGTGTGAAAAATAATTCTGGTACTTCGTCAATCAGCATTGAACAAACATCCATATTTCTATGTGCAGTTTTTATATAATATTTAGATGGAGAATAGTAATCTACTGCAGTGCATTGAATGATAATAAATTCATTTTCTTTTATACATTTATTTACATCTTCCTTATCTATTGTAGATAGTTGAGAAACTATATCAATTTTACCATCATGTACATATAAAGATATTGCAGTAGTACTATGGAAAGTAATGTTTAATATATTATTATTCAACAAAAAAATGTGCTTATTATGCAATTCAGAATAATTAAATTTTTTTAATAATAAAATTGCCATTTTCTTTAAGTATTAAGTTTTGGAGAAATTAGGCTATATGGCACAATTGTGTTACTTTTCTCTAGTTTTACTCCTTTAGGTATAAATCCTAAAAGATTTCAACTAGAGAAAAGGGTACCATTTGTGCCACTTTGCCTAATATCCATTAATGTTATTAACTATATAACAAACAAGTTGCAAGCAGAAATACTATAAAGGAAGGAATTAGAATATAAAATGCTATTTTTTGATTGTAGTCATAATAATAAATATCACGTTCCCAATTCCATTTAGGATTACAATATTTAACTACTATAACTATAGCTAAAATAATAGTCATTATTAAACAAAACGTTTTCATGTTTTATATATTTTCTGTTAAATTATCTATTTGATTTTTATATATATCAAGAATTGTTTTAGAATCATACATAACTTTTATAATTCTTTCTTGAATAGAATTATC
>JAFUZI010000055.1 GCA_017476705.1 Bacilli bacterium | reverse complement strand
GGATTCCAGCCATTATTTGATTGGTTGCTTTGACTTCTATCATTACAGAATATTGTATCTTCTAAATAGTCAGAATAATCTGATAAATATTGCTTATACCATGCATCTACTCCACTTTTTATAGTTGAATTAGTTGTGTTTACGTTATCATCATATAACATTTCATTTTTGGCATCTTCAATACTTTTACCATTAGTAATATTTATATAGTATGGCGTTGTTCCACTTATGTAATAAATATAAGATATGGTTGTACATTCCCCTGTATCATTCCAACATGTATAATGTGCATTGTTTATACTTGTTTTATTGGTACTATCATTGATATTCCAAAAACTTGTAGATGTATCATTATCTAATACATACTTACTTCCATCCCAACTGAATCCTTTTGCATATTTATAATTATTTGCTACCTTAATATAGGTTATTGACGTAGTTGAAGTTGCAGTTGTATACCATAACTCACTACATGTATCATTTACTGCATTCTTACATACATATTTATTTGCTCCCACACTACTATAGTTTGTATACCAATCACTTCTATTTATTGTTGTTGGATTATTAATCGTATATGTACCGTCTCCATTATCCGTGAAACTATCTCCATAAGTATAAGTGTAGTTAAAATCAGACAATGTATGATTTCCTGAATTACTTAGTTGAATATAATACATTGTAGTATTGTTTACTGCTGCAATATAATACACGCTTGTATTCGTATAAGTTTGGGTTGCATTTCTAAATGTATATTCGCCTACTAAGTTAGGATAATCTGTTGTCGCGCTTACCTGATATGGACTATCTAGATTATATCGGCTAGCTGTTGGACTTCCCCATATTGCATCATGAGCATACCAATAAGTTGTAGCAAGTGAAGAACTTGATAACATAGTCTCACTTGAGGTCATTGCTTTAGAATTGTATGGATAAACTGTATTATACATATATCCAACATAAGATGGTGAATTATAGCTTGCATTAAATTGTAGTGTTCCAAATTGTGAATAATTGGAATTTGAGTTTAATGGTATTACATAAGCACTCGATGTATTGTAATATGATTCTACTAAATATAAGGTTGAACATGAACCATCTTCACTTGTTAATTTACAAGTATATTTTCCAACTAGTCCTGGTCCTGTTGTTGCATTCCATGTAGTTTGTTCTGTTGTGCCACTTACTTTAAATGTTTTTGCTGTAGAGTCATAAGTATAATCAGTTCCATACCAGTAGTTAGAAGCTAAGTTTTGGCTTGTTCTAGATGCATATCCCACATGCGTACCACGTGTAGATAAACATTGATTATCTACAGCTTCACCATTATAAATCATCTTTACTCCACCTGTATCGGTAGTACGAATCATCTGCCAACAATGTCCTGCAAATATAACATTATTTTTATCAAGTATTTGTGCTCCTTGTGTATTGTTTGCTGCATACCAATGATATATTTTTTTAGATGGTTCTTCGGTAAATGAATCATGGTGATTTCCTGTATATTTTCTAGCTAGTCCTCCTGTTTCTGCTTCTTTTGCTAAAACATTGTAAAGAGTTGGTTCATAATACTTTTTTACATTTAAATTACCATTTATATTTAAATTAGTAGATAATGTTGAATATCCAATAGATAGAAACATGAAAAGTACTAATATAATATTTAGTACTATTTTTTTATTAAACAGTTGTCTTTTTTTTACTATCTTTCTCATTAGTATAGACTCCTACTATAATAATTATATAATAGAAACAATTTATGTACAATAAAAAATAGAGATTTCTCTCTATTTTGACAACACTTCACAAATTAGTTTACTAACTTCTGCTGGGTCTTCTATTGGAAGTCCCGCAATCATTAAAGCCTCACTATAAAGAATTTTAGTATATTTTTTAAACTCATCTTTATCTTTTTTATATAACTTCTTTAACTTTTCACTAATTGGATGTTTTTCATTTATTTCTAATACTTTTTCAGCTTTAATTCCCATATCATTAGGCATCGCATCAAATACTTTCTGCATTTCAATAGAAACATCACCTTTAGTAGTTAAACATACAGGATGAGTTTTTAGTTTATTACTAAATCTAACTTCACTAACTTCTTTTATTTCATCATTCATCATCTTTAATAAATCAGAATAATCTTCATTAGTCTTTTTAATCTCTTCTTTTTCAGTATCACTTTCTAAATCTAAATCTCCATCACTTACATTTTTAAATTTCTTTCCTTCATATTCTTGTAATGCAGTAATACAGAATTCATCAACATAATCAGTTAAATATAAAATATCAAATTCCTTATCTTTTACTTGTTCTACTTGAGGCATAGAATCTATTTTTGAAATAGATGAACCAGATGCATAATATATTTCTTTTTGATCATCCTTCATACTAGAAACATATTCTGCTAAAGAAATAAGTTTTTCATGTTTAGAAGAATAAAACATTACTAAATCTTTTAATTTGTCTTTATCCATTCCAAAATTATTATAAACACCATATTTTAATTGAACACCAAAAGTCTTAAAGAATGAAATATATTTATCACGATCATTTTTCATCATATTTTCTAATTCTTTACGAATTTTACTTTCAATATTCTTCTCTATTACATTTAAGCTTTGTGACTCTTGTAGTAACTCTCTAGATATATTTAATGATAAATCTTCACTATCTACAATTCCTTTAATAAAACTAAAATAATCAGGAAGTAAATCACTACATTTTTCCATAATCATTACTCCATTAGAATATAGGGCAAGTCCTTTTTCATAATCTTGTGTATAATAATCACTTGGTGCGTGACTAGGAATAAATAATAAAGCATTATAAGAAGTCATTCCTTCTACTTTATAATTAATAACTTCTAATGGTTTATCATAGTCATTAAATTTATCCATATAAAAATTATTATAATCTTCTTCTTTTATATCACTCTTTTTCTTCTTCCAAATAGGAACCATACTATTTAGAATTTCTACTTCTTTAGTATCTTTATATTCATGTTTTTCACTATCTACTAACTCATGATGAGTAACTTCCATCTTTATAGGATAACTAATATAATCAGAATATTTTTTAACTAAAGTTTTTAATTCATATTCATCTAAATATTTAGAATAATTAAACTCATCACTATCTTCTTTAATATGTAATAATATTTCAGTGCCAATTTCTTTCTTAGTAGCCTCTTCTATTGTATAACCATCTACTCCACTACTTTCAAAACAATAAGCTTTATCACTATCAGCACTTAAAGAAGTAACTTTAATATTATCACTTACCATAAATGAAGAATAAAAACCAACTCCAAATTGCCCAATAATAGATGATTTTTCTTCATTAGTCATATTCTCTTTAAACTCTAAAGATCCACTCTTCGCAATAGTACCTAAGTTATTTTCTAACTCTTCTTTAGTCATACCACAACCATTATCTCTAATAGTTAAAGTACGAGCATCTTTATCAAATTCAATAAATATTTCTAATTTATCTTTTTTAACTTTAAGTTTCTTATCTGTTAAACTACGATAATATAATTTATCTATCGCATCACTCGCATTACTTATTAACTCCCTTAAAAAAATATCTTTATTTGTGTAAATTGAATTAATCATTAAATCTAATAATCTTTTAGACTCTGATTTAAATTGTTTCTTTGCCATAAAATCATCTCCTAAAAATATATATACCACTTCTTTTAGCAGTTGTCAATATAGAGTGCTAAAAGTAATGAAGTTTGTCAAGACATCGTGACCCCATAATATAAATTTATTAATTTTCTATGAATATAGAAATTATTTGTTTGATAACAATTAAGGACAAGTTTGCCTTAATTGTTTTAATATTGTAATTTCGTTAAAATAGTCAATG
>JAFUZI010000054.1 GCA_017476705.1 Bacilli bacterium | reverse complement strand
GCTGCTTTTCTTGTCCTTTCAACTATTCCTGTAATAGTTGGATATGCAATTAGCGCGATTATTGCAATTACAATTATAACAGCAAGAAGTTCTATTAAAGTGAATCCACGTTTCTTCATTATATACCTCCATATTCTATTAGTAATTATACCACGATATAGCATATTTTATCAACAACACAAAAAGCGCATTAATAATCATTAAAAAATGCCTTGATATTATATAATCAAGACATGTATTTTTATATGGCGTTCCCGAAGGGAATTGAACCCCCGACCTATCGCTTAGGAGGCGATTGCTCTATCCTACTGAGCTACGAGAACAATTAAGGGAATTAACCCTTTAATACTTTTTCATAAACATCTATTAATTGTTTACCAACAATTTTTACATCTTTAGCTTTTGCGCATTTATAGCCATTTTCTTTTAAAGAAGGAAGTCTACCTTCTAAAATATCTTTAATTCTAGCTTCAAAGTCATCAATATCTTTTGCTTTATAAACATCAATATTATTTTTATATTCTTCAAATACAGGAATATCACGAACTAGAGTTGGAATACACTCACACATAGCTTCTAATATAGGTATTCCTTCAGTCTCTTCTAGTGTTGGAAATAAATATAAATTAGCACCACTATAAGCTTTTCTTAAAAAAATTGGTTCAACGTATCCTGCAAATTTTAAATTAGGTAATTTCGTATTAACAGCATCTTTAATCTCTTTTGGTACATATTTTAAATCTAGGTATCCAAACCAAATAAATTTATATTCAGGCATTCTTTTAGCAAGTTCTACAAAATCTAATATGCCTTTTCTCTTTAGGTATAATCCAACCCCCATAATTACTTTATCATTTTCATTATAATGATAATACTTTCTAAATTCTCTACCCCATACTGTATCACATTCAAAAAATCTTGTATCAAGGCCATTAGATATAGCATATATATCTCTATTCAAATTATAATTAAGAAGTAATCTTTTAGAATATTCAGTTGGAGTTATTATTACATCACCTAGTTTATAACACTTTGAAATCCACCATTTAAATATTTTAGAGACTTTATTAGAAAAAATAAATGAATTTTTAAAATCTTCTTCAGTTGAATGTGCATGATACACTACTTTTTTACCTAATCTATGTGCCCTCTTAGCAAGCATATATGATTTTAAACCATAAAAGTTAATATGTACAATATCACAAGATTTTATATCTTTAGGATCTAAACTATATTCTATTCCATTATCTTCTAAAGCTCTTATTTGATGTTTAACAGCTTTACCAAGACCAGATTTGCCTATTTTTTTAAGACCTTCAGTATAAAGTAATACTTTCATATAACCACCTATTTAATTGTATCATAAATATATAAAAAAGAGAATTAAATTCTCTTAATAATTAGTGTTTCTTCTTTCAAAATAACTTTGTGGATGGTTGCATACAGGACATACCTTAGGAGCAGACTTTCCAATTACTATATGTCCACAGTTACGACAAATCCAAATAGAATCACCTTCACTAGAAAATACAACTTCGTCTTCTATGTTTTTAAGTAATTTTTTAAATCTTTCTTCATGATGTCTTTCAATCTCACCAACACTCTCAAATAAATTTGCTATATGATCAAATCCTTCTTCACGAGCTGTTTTAGCAAAGCTTTGATACATATCTGTCCATTCATAATTTTCACCATCTGCTGCATCTTTTAAATTAACAGTTGTAGTTGGCACTTCTCCATCATGAAGTAGTTTGAACCAAATTTTAGCATGTTCTTTTTCATTATTAGCAGTTTCTTCAAATAAAGCTGCGATTTGTTCATATCCATCCTTTTTAGCTTTTGATGCATAAAATGTATATTTATTTCTTGCTTGTGATTCACCTGCAAATGCAGTCATTAAATTTTTTTCTGTTAAACTTCCTTTTAATTCCATAATTACCTCCTATATTTATTATACATATTTTTTATCACTTGTAAAACTATTTAGCCTCATACCAATCTGAACCATATTCTATATCAACAGAAAGTGGCACATCAAGTTTAATAACATTATCCATCTCATCTTTAACAATTTCAATAACTCTATCAAGTTCATCATTTAAAGTATCAAATACAAGCTCATCGTGTACTTGAATAATCATTTTTGATTTAATATTTTCTTGTCTAAATCTTTTATCAATATTTACCATAGCAAGTTTAATCATATCAGCAGCTGTTCCTTGAATTGGCGTATTAAGCGCAATTCTCTCACCACTTTGTCTAATCATATAATTAGCATTTTTTAACTCTTCTATATATCTTTTTCTATTAGTAAGTGTTTTTACATATCCATTTTTATAAGCATTATCAATCGTACTCTTCTTAAACTCTTCTATGCCTGGATAAGTAGCTAAATAGTTATCCATAAATTCACCTGCTTCTTTAGGTGATATTCCTAAATTTTCAGATAGACCATATTTACTTATTCCATAAATAATTCCAAAATTTGTTGCCTTAGCCATTCTTCTCATACTTTTTGTAACTTCATCAGTTGGAACTTTATAAATATCACTTGCTGTTTTAGTATGAACATCAATGCCATTTAAAAATGCATCTTTAAGTGATTTAATTCCTGCCATGTGTGACATTACTCTAAGTTCAATTTGAGAATAATCGCTACTTAAAATTACCGAATTTAAACTAGGCACAAAAGCTTTTCTAATAAGTTTACCATATTCACTTCTAATAGGAATATTTTGTAAATTTGGTTCAATTGAGGATAATCGTCCAGTACGCGTTAAAGTTTGTGTAAAAATTGTATGGACTTTACCATCTTTTAAAACACAGTTTTTAAGCCCTTCAACATATGTTGTATATAACTTCGTAACAGTACGATAATCAATTATTTTATCAACTATTGGATGTTCGAATCTTATTTTATTAAGTATATCTACTGATGTAGAATATCCATTTTTATTTTTCTTACCATGTGATAAATTTAATTTTTCAAATAAAACTTCTCCTAATTGTTTAGGACTTGATATATTAAATTCTACTCCTGCCAAATCATATATTTCTTTTTCAATATTTTTCTCTTCACTAATAAATTTTTCACCTAATTTATCAAGTACATCAACATTTACATAAACGCCATTAAACTCCATATCACCAAGGGTATGAGCTAATGGATTTTCAATAGTCTCAAATAAATCAATCATTCCCTCATCAATTAATTTATCTTCTAAAATCACTTTATTTTCATATATAAATCTGGCTTTTAATAAAGCTATTTTCGCAACTTCTTCTATATCTGGTGCTTCATAAATAGATTTAGTCTTAACTTTTTGATACATGGAGTCATAAAATGGAATACTGTAGCCCATTTGATTAGAAAGATATGCTATATCATCCTTAATATTATAATTAAGTAAATTGCCTGCAATCATTAAATCAAATATATTGTCGGATATTTCTATGTTATGCCATTTAAGTGCAACATACATCTTTTTAAAATCATATGTAGAAGAAATATTATCTATTTTTTTTATATTTTTTAAAACTTCAAATGGTATAAATAATGATTGTTCACTATTATAAATAGCTAGGCCTAGTATATCTGATGTATGATAATTTGCACCAAGTATTTCTAAATAAGCACTAGAGTTTTCTTTAATCACCAAATTATCTAAGCTATCTACTATAGTAACATTTATATCATCAAATTTTTTCTTTTCTTTTTTTATGAATGAATAAAACTCCAATTCTTCATATAAGTTATTTAATTTTTCTATATCTTTTTCTTTATATTTTAAGTCATTTATATCTATATCCATAGGAACATCTTTTATAATAGTAGCCAAATGATAAGACATATAAGCATTATCTTTATCAGCAATTAATTTTTCTTGCAGTTTACCTTTTATTTCATTTATATGCTCATAAATACCATCTAATGTTTTATATTCTTGTAAAAGTTTTAAAGCCGTTTTTTCTCCAACACCTTTAACACCAGGAATATTATCTGAAGGATCACCCATCAAGGCCTTTAAATCAATTATATTAATAGGATTAATTCCATATTCTTCTTTAAATGTAGACTCATTATATCTAATATAATCCTTTTGTTTTAAAAGCTTTATATCTATATCATTACTAATTAATTGTAGTAAATCTTTATCACTACTAATAATTGTTCCTATAAAGTTTGGATCATTATCACAATAACTCGCAAATGTACCAATAATATCATCTGCTTCATAGTTATCAATTTCATAATATTTAATTCCCATATATGTAAGCATTTCTTTAGCAACAGGGAATTGACGCTTTAACTCATCTGGAGTTTCAATTCTTCCACCTTTATAATCACTATATTCATTATGTCTAAATGTTTTTCCTTTATCAAATGCAACTAATATATATGAAGGATTCTCTTCCATAATTATTTTATTCATCATATTAGCGAATCCAAATAAAGCATTAGTTGGAAAGCCTTTTGAATTATTCATAAAATTACCATTGTATGCAGTTGCATAATAACTTCTAAAAAGTAGATTATTACCATCAACCAATATTATCTTCTCCATATTATCACCTATTTAATTATATCATGAAGAGTTAAATAAAAAAAGAACTAAGCGTTCCTTAATTACCTAATATACCACTTATATTTATTTTTTTAGCAGTAGCATCACTATATATAACAATTATAGTATTTTTCTTATCGTAACCTATTTTAGATATTTTTTTATTAGATACTTTTGTTAATGTATTATCTAACTCAAGTTTATATAAATATGAATCAATTCCAACTAAGTAAAACAAATCATTGGATACATATATATGCGAAAAAGAATTAATATGTTTTTCATAATTATCTAAACTAATAATGCCAGTTGGATAAACATATAAAATATGATCATTAAGTTTTAAATAATCAAAATATTCTTGCTTAAATATATTAAATTCATTATCATATATAACTGTTTCATTATTATCACATAAAAGGCCAAGGCCATTAATTCCACATGTATCATCTATTTTTAAATTATTAACATATCCAATATTTTTAAATTTTAAATTGCTTTCTAATTTTTTAAATATTGTTGGATCATCAAAATTTATATCATCGCTTAAATCAATATAATAAATATCTCCTACTTCAGTTAAAATAATTAATTTGTAACAACTTCTATTACAGTTGCACCACTTATAAAACATCAATCTATCTATTTCTCCTAAATCAGGATATTTATAATCAATATTACTTGATGTCATAATGTGAAGAATGTCATCTATTAAATAAGCAGATATTGAATTATTATTTATTTTAACAACTGTTGATTCTTTAGACATGTCATAATTTATTTTATATTCATCAAGTTTAAACAGATTATCTTTTTTTTCATTTAAATTTTTAAACTCAAAATTTTTATATGACAATTCAATTTGTTCAATAGGATCAATTTCTTCTTTTTTTGATGATAAGCTATACCATGTAAAACATCCTAAAATAATAATCAAAGATAATAAAACTAAAATTAATTGTTTCTTCATATTATCACCATAGATATTATAAATTATTTTTTAAAAATAAACAAGAAAAAAGGAAATCCATAAACACTACAGATTTCCAAATTGTACATAAGTACACTATATTATATGCTTATATCATTTGATTATTAAAGGTATATGTGCTAAAATGTTTATGGTGATATTATGAAGAAAAGTGAAATTCCAAATTTACTTACACTAATTAGAATATGCTTAGTACCTATCATGATAATATTAAGTTTATTTGATTTATATATAATAGTTATTCCACTTGCAATAATTGGAGTACTTACTGATTTGTTAGATGGAAAATTAGCTCGTGCATGGCATGTGACATCACTAAAAGGTGCTAAACTAGACGATGTTGCAGATAAAATATTTGCAATTGGACTCCTTATTTGTTTAATGTCTAAGTATGATTCAGTAATAGCTATTTTATTTTTTGAAATACTTATTGCTGGTTTAAATTATTATTACTACAAAGTTACCAATCACACAGAAACATTAATGGTTGGAAAAATTAAGACAACAATATTATTTATAACAATTATCTTTTATTTTATAAATATACTAACTAATAATTTAAATATTATTAATAAAGGATTTAGACTTACAACTATAAACTTACAATTAATATGCCTAATTAAATATTATATAAACTTTATTAGACAAACACACAAATTAACAGTAGAAGATTCAAAAGAACATAAAAAAATTATGAATGATGAAACTATTATTGTAGAAAGTCTAGATGATTTATACAAAGTAACAAAAAAAGACGATTAATTCGTCTTTTTATATTCAACTATAATATTTATATTTTTCTTAAAAAAATTAAGGTGTGTTACTGCATGATCAATTCTAATATTTGTTGTAATTCTACCGCTTTCTATAGGACTATATATAACTTCATTTGTATCTTCAGCTTTAACAAATAAAGAAACACCAAAAGAAATAACAAATATTAATACAAGACATACAACAAATCGTTTCATATAAACACCTCAAAAATCTAATTTTATTATAGTACTTTTAAAAAAAAAATCAATAATTTTTAAATTTTTTTAATTTTTTTAAAAAAAAGCTTGCATTTATATGAAAATTATAGTAATATTATTGTTGTCGGTTTAAGACCGGCACTAATGTAAATCTTTTTTTAGATTACTTCAAAACATTCTATTCTATTTTAAAAGGGACTCAGATTTATCTGAGTCTCTTTTATTATTTCATCATATTTTCTAGTTCGTCTGTCATTTTTTCTTTCATTCCAGTAATCTTTTTATTCATATATTCCATTACTGGTTTATTATATTTTTGATACGCTAAAACAGCTCCAGCTCCCATAGTCATTAAAGCCATACTCTTAACTAACTTCATAAAATCACCTTCTTGCTAAAAAATATGAAAAAGTGTATGCTTATGCATACACTATTATTATATTTAGCATACTAATTATTATACATATTTTCCAATCTATTTTTTAAATTAGTATTACGAACTCTATCTGTTTCATTAGAAATAGCATACATAAATGCATCAGGTTCTCCAATTATAATTAATTTCTTTTTTGCTCGAGTAATAGCTGTATAAATAAGTTTTTTATAAAGCATTCTTCTATAATTCATAGTAATTGGAAGTATTACTATATCAAATTCACTTCCTTGTGATTTATGAATACTAATTATAAATGCATGCTTTATTTTTATTAAATCTTGTGGCAAATATTTAACAATATTACCATCAAAATTTACATATACTTCTGTTTTTTTAGAATCGGATTCACTAGGAAGTAAAATACGTTCTATAATACCAATATCTCCATTAAAAACATTATCATCAACCATATTTTCTAGTTGTAATACTTTATCATGTTCTCTAAAAACAATATCACCAAAAGAAACCTCTTTTTTATAAGTATCTTTAGGATTAAATACATCTTGAAGTTCCTTATTAAGTCTATCTATTCCATTAACACCAATATACATTGGAGCCATAAGTTGTATATCTTTATAGTCATATCCTTTTTCAAGTATTTTTTTTACTATTTCTTTTATTGAATCATTTATATAGTAACTATTACATTTTAAAAAAGTATAATCTTCTTTAGTTTCTAAATAATTAGTTACTTCATTATTTTTAATTTCTAAAGCAAGTCGATTAATATAAGAGTCTTCACTTTGTCTATATAATGTATCCAGTTCAATTGTATCAACCACACTACTTTCAATTAAGTCTTTTAAAACATTTCCTGCTCCAACACTAGGAAGCTGATTAAAGTCACCTACTAGCACTAATTTTATATTATCAGTTAATCCACGAAGAAGACTCGCAAATAAATTTAAATCAATCATACTTACTTCATCTATAATAATTAATTTAGAATAATCTTTATTATATTCATCAACATTAAATGAATTAGACTCTCTATCCCATTTTAAAAATCTATGTATAGTGGAAGCAGGCATATTAGTTGCTTCACTCATTCTTTTACTAGCGCGTCCTGTTGGTGCAAGAAGCTTAGTTTCTTCAACAAGTGCATCAAAAGATAAATTATTTACTTCTTGGTACATTGATATTATCGCTTTTATAATAGTGGTTTTTCCTGTTCCTGGTCCACCATTTATAATTAAAATATTATTAGTCAATGCTTTTTCAATCGCAAGTTCTTGCTTCTTATTATATTTTATTTCATATAATCCTTCTAATTGTTTTAACTTATCATAAAATAAATCATAACTATCTATCTCTTTATCTAGGAGTTTTTTTATTTTACTTGCTATATATGTTTCATCTAAATATGCCTGTTTTAAATAATATAAATCATTTTCTAATACTATTTTACCCTCAAATCTAAGTTCATCTAAAATATTTTTAAAATCATCATCAATTATATCAAATTTTAAATAATCGACTGTATATTTTTTTATATCACTATATAAAAGATAAGTATCTCCGGTTTCAAATGATAAACTATTCATAATATATAAAGTACAAGCTTTAATTCTTCTTATATCATCATACATAAAATCTAATTTTTTACTTATCTCATCTACTTTTTTAAATGAAATATTATCAACTTCATCAATAATATCATAAATATTATTTTCAATAGTTGATACAGTAAAGTTTTTATATTTATTGTAAATTGCCAGTGAATCTTTCATATTAAATCCAAGCTCTGTTAAATAGACAACTATGTTATGAGATTCTTCATACTTAGTTAAAACACTATATATTGTATCTATTTTTTTATCTTGAATTTTTGGAACACGTCTTAAATTATTTTTATCTTCAAGTATTATATCAAGTGCATTTTCACCTAATGTATCAACAATTCGAGATGCTAGTTTCTCACCAACGCCAGGAAATAAATCGCTAGCTAAAAACTCAACTATACCATCCTTATCTTCCGGTTTAATACGTTCATATTTATCTACATTATATTGTATACCATATTTAGGATGCTCTATAAGTTTACCATAAAATATATAATCATCATCCAAATTTAAATCAGCAAAATATCCTGTAAATGTTATTGTTTTATTTATATAGTCTTCCATTATAGAATCATTTGTCTCTTTTATTCTAACAAGGCCAATTACATAACCATTATTAGACTCAAATATTGTTCTTTTAAATTTACCTTTTATATAATCAGCCATTTTATCACCTACTCAATTATATCATTTTATAGTGTATTTAAAAAGGTTAATTTAAATATTAACCCTTTTACCACTTTCACAATGTTTAAAAAATTCATTTGAACTTATTTTATAATTTGGTTTATCATATTTATAGATTACTATATCATCTATATTTTTATTTTTTGAAAATTTTAACTTAACATCCTTTAACAACTCATTTATACTATCATATTCATGAATTCCACGATAAGGATACCAAGAATGTTCAAACCAATAAAATTTATTATTATCCTCAACTGTTAAAAAAGTATGAGTAGGATATATTTTATCATCATATTCAACAATAAAATACGTATTAGACTTTATGTTTTGTTTATCTAAATAATATCTTTCTAACTCCACTTGATCCCAACATACACCATATTTACTTTTAATTAATTCATCTGGAGATAATAAATGATATAACTTAGAAAAATCATTATTCCAATCATCATCAGTATCAGGATAGATATTTATACCATCTACTAAAAAGCCATAATGTATTTCATTCATTTTATTCATTAAGTTATTTAATATATTATTCATAAATCACCTAATCACTAAAGTCTGTATCAAGTACAACATAATAATTATATTCAGGATACTTACTTTTTAAAGACTTAATTAAATCATTTTTTATCTCTTCTTGATTTTTTTCACTAAAATCAAATATTAAGTCAAAAGATATAAAACTATTAGTCTCATCTACATAAAAGCCATGTACTTGTATTATTGTTTTATATTTTTTAACTAATGAATTTAAATATGCTTTTATATCACCAAACTCACCTTCACTATTAGATGCATATATTCCTAAAGTAATATTTATCCCAAAAGATAGATAAATATCTGCAGCTATTTCTTTTGTAAGTTTGTGAATCTCTCTAGCAGTCATATTGTCAGATACTTCTATATGAGCAGTTCCAATAATTGTATTATGGCCATAATTATGAAGTACTAAATCATATACACCAATTACCTCTTTATAAGACATTACTTTTTTTCTTAGTTTTTTAGTTAAATTAGAGTCAGCTCTTATGCCTATCATATCTGAAACTGTATCTTTTAATATTTCATATGCTGATTTTAAAATAACAATAGATATAATAATGCCTAAATATCCTTCTAAACTAATATGCCATATCATACTGATAACAGCACCTATAACTGTAGATAAAGATAAAACAGAATCACTTATAGCATCAGTTCCACTTGCTATTAAACTATTGGAATTAAGTTTTGTACCTTCATGTTTTACAAATCTACCAAAGAAAAATTTAACTAATACAGCAACTATAATTATAAAAATAGATATAACTGAATAGTCAGCAAGTTCAGGTTTTAATATTTTTAAGAATGATTCTTTAAATGAAGTTAATCCTGCAGTTAAAACAATAACAGCAATTATAATTGAAGAAAAATATTCAACTCTTCCATATCCATATGGATGTTTTTTATCTGGTCTTTTATTAGATAATTTTGTACCAATTATAGTTATAATTGAAGATGCTGCATCACTTAAGTTATTAATAGCATCTAAAATAACAGCGATTGAACCAGTAATAAATCCAATAATTGCTTTAAATATAACTAAAATAAAATTAACTATTATTCCATAAATACTAACTCTTATAATTCTTTTTTCTCTATTCATAAATCACCTAAATAATAATGTTTTATAGGATTTAACTCATCATCTAATTCATACACTAAAGGACGACCTGTAGGTATTTCTAGATTAATTATATCTTCATCTGTCATGTTATCTAAATATTTAATTAATCCTCTAAGCGAATTACCATGTGCCACTATAATAACATTCTTTCCATTTTTAATTGCATTTTTTATATCACTATTCCAATATTCAATAACTCTTTTTATTGTTGAATTTAAGTTTTCTGTCAAAGGAAGTTCTTCTTCTGATAAGTCACTATATTTTGGATCATTACCAGGATACCTTGGATCATCCTTAGTAAGTTTTGGTGGAAATACATCACTACTTCTTCTCCAAAGTTTTACTTGTTCGTCTCCATATTTTAATCTTACATCATCTTTATTAAGTCCTTGCAAAGCACCATAATGTCTTTCATTTAAATGCCAATCATACTTAATTGGAATATTTAAATCTAACTCATCTAAAATTATATCCAACGTATCAATAGCTCTTTTTAAAACAGATGTATATGCTATATCAAAAGTATAATTATTTTCTTTTAACAAAACACCTGCATCATGAGCTTCATTTATACCATTTTCAGATAGTTCAACATCAGTCCATCCAGTAAACTTGTTTTCTTTATTCCAAACACTTTCTCCGTGTCTAACAAGTACTAATTTAATCATATTATCACCTATTTAAATTATACCATACTATTTAAAATAAATGTCATATTTTATATGTTGAATTTGATTGTTTTACATAACTAATAATTAATTTATCATACAATATTTAATTACTGATAAACTAAAAAAGATGCCCTAAGCATCTTTATATTTATTTAATAGTTCATCTGGATTATCTATTTTTATCTTACCATCTTTAATTAAAATATCCGCTGATTTAACAGATACAACATCATATTTTAAGAATAAATCAAGTGTTTCTCTATTAAACTCTTTTGCATTTTTACTATTTTCATATTTTTCTTTAATACTTGCAAAATCGTTTATCACATTTAAAGATTTTGAAGTAACATTAGATAATACTAAAGTATTATTCAATATCTTATCTTTAAATTTAGAATTTTCAAAATCTTTTATTCCAAACATAGGAAGACTAGCTATAAAAAGAATTATAAATGACCATATAAGTCCTTCTATTATACCCACTAACATACCACCTATTCTAGAAATAGGTACAAGTATTAAAGTAACTTTTAAAAAGTTTTCAAATATATTAGTAAAATGTTCTAACATTTTAAGTATAAATGTTAAGATTGACATTGCAATTATAAAAGCAAAAGCTTCATATAAGAATATATTTAAAGCAGTAACTCCTTTTATAATTCCACCAAATTTAAAAAATGGCAAATGTTCATATAGAAAAATTGAAATAGGATTTTTTAAATAATAAGACAAAACAACTACTAAGAAAAAACCAACGGCAGAAACAAGCTCCCTTGTAAAACCTCTTTTAAATCCTGCCACCATGCATAATACTATGACAAGTATTACTATCACATCAAATATATTCATATCATCACCTATAATAATTATATTATAAAATATTTAAATATGCAAAAATAATGTAAACAACTTTATAATTGTTTTACATATTTTATTTTAAATGATAAAATACTTATAGGACGTGATAATATGACAATATCATTTAAAGTTAGCGAAAATACAATTAATAAAATGAATGAATTCTATCAAGATTTAAGAAGGCCTAAAACTCCTGATTATGCTTGTTTTCAAGCACAAGATGGAGATACAGTTGTAACACTTTATGAATCAGGTAAAGTTGTATTTCAAGGAAAAGATGCTGATTTAGCAAGTGACTTTTGGGTTGCTACTGAACGTATGGAAAACAAAAATTTAATTGTAAATAATTCTGATAAAAAAGACAAGAAAGATAAAAAAGAAATATATATAGATCCAAAAATTTATAATGCAACAACTATTGGTTCTGATGAAGTTGGAACAGGAGACTATTTTGGTCCTATCGTTGTAACAGGTGCTTATGTAAAATCTGAAGACATCCCATTCTTACAAGATTTAGGTATAACTGATTCAAAAAAAATGACTGATGAAAAAATTCTTGAAGTAGTACCTACTCTAATCAAAAAAATTCCATATACTACTTTTATCCTATCAAACAAAGAATATAATAGCATGAAAGATATAAATATGAATAAAATTAAAGCAATACTTCATAATAAAGTATTATATGATTTGACTCATAAATATAAAGCTGATTATGTAGTCGTTGATGAATTTGCAAAACCATATATTTATTACAACTACTTAAAAGAAACACCTAATGTTGTTAGAAATATTACATTTATGACTAAGGGTGAGACAAAATCACTTTCTGTTGCTTGCGCATCAGTAATTAGTAGATATATTTTTATTAAAGAGTTTTCTAAAATACAAAAAGAACTTGGTATACTAATACCAAAAGGAGCATCTACTAAAGTAGACGAAGCAGCTTTAGAAGTTATAAAAAAATATGGTTTTAATAAATTAAGTGAAGTTTGTAAATTGAATTTTAAAAATACAGAAAAAATTATAGAATTACAAAATAAGAATTAAATTCTTATTTTTTTATTGCTTAGAAAAAACAAATAAGATATAATATGTCTCATTAGGGAGAATAAATATGACAACTATACTTAAAGAACAAGCAATAAAATTTGATTACTTCAGTATTTCTAAATACTTAGATAATGTAGTTATTAGTTCTGATAATTTAAACAGAGCCTTTTACACTTTAAAAGAATATATTGATTATATATCTAAATTTAAAGAATACGATCAAGAAACATTAAAACTGCTTTTAATAAAAGCATTTTATGACGAACTTAAAGATTCAAATCGTATTGAAAACCATATAATATATCCAGAAGAAGTATTAAATGGTGACTACTATATAGATGACTTTAATATTTCCAATAAAAGAATTAAACAACTACACTCATTTATAGAACGAGGAACCGGAGAATTTAATTACCGAGAAGTTGAAGCTTGGGTTAGATTGCTTCAAAATAACAAAGAGACAATTTACTGGTATGGAGCTAAACCATGCGATATAGAAAAGTTTATGAATGATTATATAAATCTTTATAAAAGTGATTTATATGATGATAATTTATTTTTAAAATGTATTTTACTACATTTAATGCTTATGCGTATTCATCCATTTAAAGATGGAAATGGGAGAACTGTAAGATTACTTACTGATATGAAGTTGACTGAGCTTACAAATAGAGCTTTTGAAACAAATCTATTAATTTCACCTCTTCATTTATCAAATAGTTTATATAGGAATAAATCAAGATATAATAGCATTTTAGATTCTATATATTTTGATATGGAGCATGATTCAAATAAAGAGATAAATAATTTTATAAAATTTATGCTAGATATGTATGATGAGCAAATATTTTATATGAATAACCTACTTGATAAGTCAAAAATATCACTACTGCACTATATATCAACAAATGATTTAGGATATAGCAAAACAAAAAAATGATAACTTATGTTATCATTTTTTATTTAAAAGCTTTAATAATACTAAATATATTTATATATAAAAGCATAACTATAAAAAGTGCCCATCCAACAAAAGGAATAATTAAAGATAATATCCAACTATATGGCATATTATAAATAGTACTACCAGATACTTTATAATGATTAGCAAGTCCACATAATGTTTGAATTAAAAATACAAATGCCATTATAAAAACAGGAAAAACAAAACATAAAGTAGCTATTGTCCAATATTGCCACTTACAGTACCATGCATCTTCTTTAAAAATATTATATTTTTGAGCATTTTTAAATATAAAAACTAAATCAGAAAAAATAGCTAAAAAAACTAAACAATAAATCAAATTCATATTATCACCCTATTCAACCTCATTTTTAAGTTTATATAAAATATTCATAGCATCTAAAGGTGTTATTGAAAGTACATCTAACTCTTTTAATTCTTTTTCAATTGGTGAATCTTTATCAATTAAATCATCAAGAGGAAGACTATTTTGAACTATAACATCTCTCTTTGCTTCTTTATTTTCATATACTTTTAATATTTCACTTGCTCTATTAATTAAACTTGTTGGTAAATTAGCAAGTCTTGCTACATGTATACCATAACTCTTATCAATAGAACCATCTTTCACTTTATGTACAAATGTAATATTGCCATCTTCTTCAATAGCACTAACATGAACATTTTTTAAAGTATCTAGTGTAGTATCTAAATCAGTTAATTCATGGTAATGTGTTGAAAATAGTGTTTTACATTTTATGGCTTTTTCAATATATTCAATAATTGACTGTGCAAGTGCCATACCATCGAATGTTGCAGTACCACGACCTAACTCATCAAATAAAACTAAACTTTTTTCTGTTGCATTACTAATTGCATAACCTGCTTCATTCATCTCAACCATAAATGTAGATTCACCACTAACTAAATCATCACTAGCTCCAATTCTTGTAAATATAGAATCAAATATAGGAAGTATTGCTTCTTTTGCAGGTACAAAGCATCCTATTTGAGCCATTATAACAGTTATTGCTAACTGTCTCATATATGTTGATTTACCAGCCATATTTGGACCTGTAATAAGTAAAATATTTGTATTTTCATCCATTATAATATCATTTGGAACATATTCAGATTCTATAACTTTTTCTACTACTGGATGTCTATTATCAATTAGTTTAATCTCACGTTTTTCAGTAAGCGTTGGTCTTATATAATTATTTTCCTCAGTTACTGTTGCGAATGATTGTAAAACATCTATTTCACTAATTGTTTTAGCAATATCCTGAAGCTTTGGAATGTATTCTTTAACCTTGTCACGTATTTCAATAAACAAATTATATTCTAAATCAATAATTTTTTCTTCAGCATTTAAAATCATTGCTTCTTTTTCTTTTAAAATTGGACTTATGTATCTCTCACAATTGGCTAGAGTTTGTCTTCTTTCATATCCATATTCAGGCTTTATTTCTTTAACATTGCCTTTAGATACTTCAATATAATATCCAAATACTCTATTATATCCAACTTTTAAATTTTTAATTCCTGTACGTTCACGTTCTTCTGTCTCAAATCTAGCAACAAAATCTTTACCACCTTTTCTTAAATCTTTTAAAAGATCAAGTTCACTATTATACCCATCTTTAATAATATATCCTTCTTTAATAGTTAAAGGCGGATTTTCATAAATACTTTTTTCTAATAATTCATATAAATCACTAAGTGGCTCTATATTCTTATAAAAATTAAGTTTTTCTAAAATATCTTTTATTCCAGGAAGCACCTTAAGAGATGCTTTAAGTTGTAGCAAATCTTTAGCATTAGCATTACCAAACGCAACACGTCCACTAAGTCTTTCTAAGTCATATACATCAAATAATAGTTTTTCTAAATCATCTTTTAAAATAAATTCATTTAAAAGTGTATCAACCATATTATAACGCATTTCAATTTCTTTTTTATCAACCAAAGGATTTTCTATCATTGATTTAAGCATACGTGATCCCATTGCTGTTTTAGTTTTATCTAAAAGCCAGATAAGAGAATAATTTCTTTGCTTAAGTCTAAGAGTCTCTGTTAATTCTAAATTTCTCTTAGTGTGAACACTCATCTTTAAATAATTCTTATTTTCTTTTATAACAACTTTTTGTAAATGAGATAATTCTCGCTTTTGAGTATTATTAATATATGTAAGTAAATGCTTTAATGTTTCAATATATCTAACATCACCTACATCTTCATAGATATAATCATATTGATGTAATGAATCAACATTATCTGATATTGAAATTGCTACTTTAAATTGATTTTTTAAAAGTGACATAATTGTTTTATCTAAATTACTTTTTATTACAACTTCTTTAATACCAATACTTACTACTTCACTAACAAGTTTAGATATATTATGATCTATCATTGTAGCATATACTTCACCAGTTGATATATCTATGTAAGATACTAAATATGCATGATTAAAATCAACTATATTTCCTATATAATTATTTTCTCTTTCATTTAAGGATTCATCAATAATAGTTCCTTTACTAATAATTTGAACTATATCTCTTTTAACTATACCCTTAGCAACACTTTTAGGATCTTCTAATTGTTCACATATACCAATCTTATATCCTTTATCAACTAATTTTTCTATATAAAGATTTGCTGCATGGTGAGGAATACCGCACATTGGTATTTTTTCATCTAATCCCGCACTTTTACCAGTTAAAGTTAACTCTAACTCACGAGATACTTTTATAGCGTCTTCAAAAAACATTTCATAGAAATCACCTAATCTAAAGAAAATAATTATATCCTCATTATTCTCTTTAATCTCTAAATATTGTCGCATCATTGGCGTTACTTTTGTTTTGTCTATGTCGTTTCTATTCATACTACCACCAATTAATATTATACAAAATTTATCAAATTAAGTCTATTAATTATAATAAAAAGTGCTATAATTAAATTAGAAGGAGGATGTTTATGATAACTTATAATGATTATGGTATAATGTCAGCTAATACTGAAGAATTAGGTATATGGGCAGTAATTTCATTTGTCGCTGCTATCGTTGGAGGTATAATTTTATATTTTACTTTTTTATCTAAAAATAATGACGGAGAATTTGAAGGCTTTAAAAGAAAATTATATGACTTTTTAAATTTTAAAACCTTAACTATTGAAGCATTACTTAAGATATGTTATTTAATTACATCTATATTTATAACACTTATATCTTTAGGATTAATTGGAACAAGCTTTATAGCATTTATTATGCTTTTAATATTTGGTAATTTAATGATTCGTGTTACATATGAATTTGCTCTACTTATTATACTAATTTATAGAAATGTAAAAGAATTAAATGAAAAAAAATAGGAATAGTTATACTATTCTTTTTTTCTTGACAAATTATATATTTTAAAATAATATATTAGAAAGGTGATTTTATGAGTTATAGTTATAGTGTTTGTCATTGTTACGAATGTATCAAAATGGATTTATCTGATCAAAATCATTATGATCCATCTAAATACTATTGTTCAGAATATATGTGTTATTTAAATAAAAATGATAGAGCTTGTGAAAAATACTTTGTTTATAATGAATCATTAAAGAGAAATAGCTGCTTTATTACAACAGCTATATGTGATATTTTAAAGCTTGATGATGATAATATTTACTTAAATAAACTTAGAAGTTTTAGAGAAAATTATATGCGACATGATAAAGATTTAATTCCTCTACTTATTGAATATGATATAAAAGGACCAATGATAGCGTATAATTTAAAAAATGATTCATTTAAAAAAACCAAAAGTTTAATGTTATTAGAACTTTATATAAAGCCAATATGTAAATTACTTGATGATAAATTATATACGGACGCAATAGAAAAATATAAAACAATGACTAATGAATTAAGTGAATTTTATAATATTGAAAATATAAATTATAATATTGATAATATTGATACAACAGATGTTGGAAAAGGTCATAAAATAAAAATTAAAACCAAGGAAGTTTAACCTTGGTTTTATTTAAATGTATCTGTAAAAATAAATAAAAATGAACTAATAAAAAGTATAATATAAATAATAACAGCAATTATACTAGTATTTTTATATTTATATAAATATTTTTGATAATTACTTGGATGTTTCTTTATATAACATTTTATTTTTAACTTATCAAAAAATAATATAATAGTATTTGAAACTGCACCTACAATAAACCTAAATATGATAAATAATATTACAAAAATAACTGGCAAATATGCACTTAAATAAGGAATCCTACCAATATAATACTTAGTAATCATAAATACTAAAAATTCAAATATATTTATTAAAAGTGAAGTAAATACACATTTATTATAAGCTAAATATATTCCACCCAATAAAGTTGGAACTATACTATTTTCATTTCTATATAATTTATCAAAGTTATTATTTATATTTTTTTCATCAATAAATTTTTCAGCTTTATCTTTTAAATTTATATTATTTCCATTTGCTAGATATCCACATCTAGGGCAGCAATTATCATACATTTTAATATTACATTTTGGGCATTCCATACTATCACCTATTTAATTATATAATAATTTATTAAAAAATAAAATAAAAATACTAAGATTACACTTAGTATTTTTTTATAGATTATAAACTTAATAATCTAGGTAATATATAATATACGATAAATAATGTCAACAAAATTGCAGGAACATATAAACAAGCAATTCTATTTTTATCTATTTTTGTAATTTCCATTAATCCTTGAACGAAATAAACCATATAGAACATTGATGCTATTAGTAACACTATTGTCATTAATTTTATAGATACAAAGATTAACACGATAGATAATAAAACAACTGGTGCTAAAAATACTGATAAAACTCCTAAGAAAGCAAATGCTTCTTTAACAGTTAATTTATCTTTAAATAGTTTACTAGCAATTAAATAAATCATAAATGCTAATACAGAATACCATGCAAAAGATATAATTAATCCAGATAAAAATGTTTTTATAAATGATACTTTATACATACTACGCATTCCAAACATAAAACCAGCACTTATTTTACTTAGACCTTCACTTAATACAAAATATGTAAAAAGCCCAGATAATAAAGATACAATTCCAAGTGAAATAAGTCCAAATAAGAAGCTAGTTTCTTTTGAATTTTCTTTAATTGTATCTATTGGTTTTAAAAATATAGCTTTTAAAACATCAATATATTCATTAATAAAATTTGAAATAACACTTGTTTTTTCAACCTTAACACAATCACACTTTCCATCTTTTAATTCTTTACCACAATTTGTACAAAATTTTGCCATTT
>JAFUZI010000053.1 GCA_017476705.1 Bacilli bacterium | reverse complement strand
TTATTTTAGAGCAAATGGTTTATTTAAAAGAATTCCAGTATCAATTATAACTGGTGAAGATTCAAAAGAAAATATTGATAGAGCATTCCAATATCCAATCGCAGATGTACTTTCAAAACCATTTAATGAAAGAGATATAAAAAGAGTAGTAGAAAAAACATTAGCAAACATCTAATGTTTTTTTTTGACATTATATATATGTGTGCTATAATACATATCATTAAAGGATTGATTATATGTATACTAGTTTGAAAGAAATTAAAACAGAAATGAATAAATTAGATAAATTATATAAAAAAGATTTAATACCAAAGCAAGATTATAAAATGAAATTAAACTATTTAAAAGATTGTGCTAGCTTTTTAAAACATGAAAAGAAATATACTAAAACAAAATAATGACTTAATAGTTATTTCTATGTTATAATGAATTAGGTGATATTATGAAAAGAATGCTAACAGGATTACAACCAACAGGTGAAATTACACTAGGTAACTATATAGGTGCAATAAGACAAATGGTTGAGTATCAAGAAAAATATGATAGTTTTATATTTGTTGCTGATATGCATGCTATAACTATTGAACAAGATCCAGCTGAGTTAAAGAAAAATATAAGAAATCTACTTGCTATATATTTAGCCTGTGGAATAGATAAAGATAAGAATACTATATTCTTACAATCAGAAAATGTTTATCATGCAAATCTTTCTTGGATGTTAGAGTGCCTAACACCTTATGGTGAATTAACTCGTATGACACAATTTAAAGATAAGTCACAAAAACATAAATCATTCTCATCAGGACTTTTAACTTATCCTGTTTTAATGGCATCTGATATATTAATCTATGATACGGATTTAGTGCCTGTAGGTCAAGATCAAAAACAACATGTAGAACTTGCTCGAAATATAGCGGATAGAGTTAATAAAAAATATAATAAAGAATTATTTACTATGCCTGATGCATTAATAGGAACAAATAGTAAGAAAATAATGGATTTAATAGATCCTACTCATAAAATGAGTAAATCAAGTGAAAATAAAAATGGCGTTATTTTCTTACTTGATAGTGATGAAGATATTAGGAAAAAAATAATGCGTGCAACAACTGACTCTGATATGTCAATTAAATTTGATCCTGATAATAAGCCAGGTATTAGTAATTTAATAAACATTTATTCTGCTTTATCAAATTTATCAGTTAGTGAAGTAGAAGAAAAATTTAAAGATTCTAATTATGGAACATTTAAAGCATCAGTAGCTGAGCTTGTAATTGATACATTAAGACCAATTAAAGAAAAATATGAGATGTATCAAAATAGTAGCAAGATAGATGAAATATTAGATAATGGCCTTAATGTGACAAGTAAGATAGCTCGTGAAAAATATGAATTATTAAAACAAACTATGGGACTTACAAGATAAAGAATTATTCTTTATCTTTTCTTATTTTCTATTTTACAAATATATATAAATTTGTTATAATCTTTTAGAAGAAACGGGTGATATTATGTTTATAGATGAAGTGACAGTTGAAGTAAATGCTGGTGATGGTGGTAATGGATGTATGGCATTTAGACGTGAAAAATTCGTTGCCATGGGAGGCCCATTTGGTGGAAACGGTGGAAAAGGTTCTGACATTATATTTGAAACTGATGAAGGACTAAATACTTTAATTGATCTTAGATATAAAAGAGTTATTAAAGGTTCTAAAGGTGCTAATGGAGAAGGTAAAGCAAAAAATGGTAAAAACGCTGAAGATGTTATTATAAAGGTTCCTGTTGGAACCGTTGTAAGTGACGCTGATAATGGTATGGTAATAGCTGATTTAGCTAAAAAAGGTGATAGTGTTGTTGTTGCCTATGGTGGACGTGGCGGAAGAGGAAATATTGCTTTTGCGACACATTCAAATCCTGCTCCTGCATACGCAGAAAATGGTGAACCTGGTGAGGTTAGAAAGTTAAAAGTTGAGCTTAAACTACTTGCAGATGTAGGACTTGTTGGTCTTCCTAGTGTTGGAAAATCAACTTTAATATCTAAAGTATCATCATCTAAACCAAAAATTGCTGCATATCATTTTACAACTCTTACTCCAAATTTAGGTGTTGTAAGTGTAAGAGAAGGTAAATCATTTGTAATGGCAGATCTACCAGGACTTATAGAAGGGGCATCTTTAGGCTCAGGTCTTGGTGATAGATTCTTAAAACATATTGAAAGAACACGTGTTATTGCTCATGTTATAGATATGAGCGGATTAGAAGGTAGAAATCCATATGAAGACTATATAACAATTAGAAAAGAATTAGAAAATTTTGATAAAAAATTAATGGATAAACCTGAAATTATTATTGCTAATAAAATGGATATGGAATCATCTTTAGAAAATTTAAAAACTTTTAAAGAGAAAGTAAAAGATAAAAAAATATTTGAAGTATCCGCATTAACTTCAACAGGTTTAAAAGAGGTAATAAATGAGTTATCCGATATGTTAGATAATATAGCTAAAACTCCTTTATATGAAGATTCACAAATAGAGTCTCATGTACTTTATAAGTTTAAACGTGAAAAACCATTTACAATTGTAAAAGATGGTGATGTTTGGGTTGTTAAGGGTGAGAGAGTTGAAAAATTACTTCGTATGACTAAGTTCCAAACAGATGAATCAGTAAGAAGATTTTCAAATCAATTAAGACGTATTGGTGTAGATGATGCTTTAAGAGAAGCTGGAGCGCTTGATGGAGATACTATTAGAATTTTAGACTTAGAACTAGAATATAAGGATTATTAAATGGACGGAATAATTGTAATTGATAAAGAAGCAGGTGTTACATCTAGAGATGTTGTAAATGACTTAGCTCACATATTTCATACTAAAAAAGTAGGTCATACAGGTACACTTGATCCACTCGCAACAGGTCTTCTTATTTGTACTATAGGTAAATATACAAAATTAAATGAAATACTTACATCTACATATAAAGAATATATAGCTGAGTTTAAACTAGGTATTAAAACTGACACATATGATATAGAAGGAACTATCTTAGAAGAAAATAATGTTGATGTAACAAAAGATGAGATAATAAATGCTATTATGTCTTTTAAGGGCAAATATATGCAAGAAGTGCCAATATATTCTAGCGTTAAAGTAAATGGTAAAAAACTATATGAATATGCGAGATGTAATAAAGATGTTAAACTACCTAAAAGGGAAGTTGATATAAAAGAGTTAGAAATCCTTTCTATAGAAGAAAACTTTATAAAAATTAAATGTAAAGTATCAAAAGGAACATATATAAGAAGTTTAATAAATGATATAGGCCTTAAACTTAAATGTGGAGCTATTATGACTAATTTAAGAAGAACTAAGCAAGGTTTATTTAATATAGAAGACGCCTATAAAATAGAAGATGTAAGAGAAAATAGATATAAATTTATTAATGTATTAGATGTAATAGAATATAAAAAGATAGAAGTTGATGAGTATTTATATTCAAAAATTAAAAATGGCTCAATTCTAGAAAATAGATATAATACTGATAAAATTGCTTTTATAAAAGATAATGAATTAGTTGCCATTTATAAAGAATATGATAAAGATAAATCTAAAATAAAACCATGGAAAATGTTATAGGAGATAATATGTTAAATTTAAGAGATATAATTAAAATTAATAATGATAATTTTATTGTAATTGGTAAAGTTAATTATGAGGATAAAGATTATTTTTACTTAGCTAATACAAATAAGAATAATGAATTTAAATATTGCACTGTAAATGATGAATATTTAGTTGAAATAAATGATTCTAATTTAATACAAAAACTAATTCCTTTGTTTACTGATCAAGCAATGAATGAGTTAAATAATTATATGAAAATGGCTGAATAGTCATTTTTTTTACTATTGACAGGCATGATATAATTAATTTAAGGTGATATTATGGTATATTTAGATTATTCAGCAACAACTAAAACTCGTGATGAAGTAATAGATACATATATAAAATCAAGTAAGGATTATTTTGCTAATCCAAATTCACTTCATAAATTAGGCGTTAATGCTAAAAAATTGATTGATGCATCAACTGAACAAATTGCTAAAATTATGAATTGTAAAGTAGAAGATGTTATATATACATCATGTGCTAGTGAATCTAATAATTTAGCTATAAAGGGTGTTGCACTTCGTAATAAAAAAAGAGGAATGCACATTATAACAACTAACTTAGAACATTCTTCAATTTATGGTCCAGTTGGATATTTGACTAATTTAGGTTTTGAAGTTGATTTTGTAAAAACTAATGAGTATGGATTAGTTGACATAGATGATTTAAAAAGCTTACTTAGAGATGATACTATATTAGTTAGTATTGGAGCTGTTAATAGTGAAACAGGCGTTAGACAAAATATAGAAGAGTTAGCAAAACTTTTAAAGAATTATAATTGTATCTTCCATGTTGATGCTACACAAGCTGTAGGTAAGGTAAGAGTTGATTATAGTAATGTTGATTTAATAAGCTTTACTGCTCATAAATTCTTTGGACCTAAAGGCGTTGGTGTTTTAATAAAACGTGATAATGTTTTAATTGAACCATTAATTCATGGTGGTAAATCTACAACAATTTATAGATCAGGTACACCAGCTTTACCTCTTATTACATCACTAGCTAAAGCTTTAAGACTTATTGATGAAGAGTTAGATGATAATTATAAAAATGTTGAAATATTAAATAATTATATTAAAGATAATTTAAAAAAATATGATAATGTTAGAATTAATAGTAATAAGTATTCAATACCATATATACTAAATTTAAGTGTTATGAATGCTAAACCTGAGTCTATGCAACATGCTCTTGAAGAATATGATATTTATATATCAACTCAAAGTGCATGCTCATCTAATAATCCAGTTAGTAGAAGTGTGCTTGAAGTTACAAAGGATAATGAAGCATCAAAACATAGTATAAGAATTAGTTTATCTGGTATTACAACTAAAGAAGAAGTAGATATGTTTTTAACTGCATTTGATAAATGCATTGATAAGTTTAATAGCCTTAATTAATTATGAAGTTTGTTAGAATTTCATCTACTTGGTGCGTTAGTTGTATTATAATGAATAAGCTATGGAAAAAATTAAAAGACAAATATAATAATTTTGAATATGTTGAATTAGACTATGATATGGACGATATTGATGAATATAATGCTGGTGAAATATTACCTATTATAATTATTTATAAAGAAAATGTTGAGGTAAAAAGAATTATTGGAGAAAAATCTGAAAAAGAGTTCTTTGAGGAAGTTGAGGGAATTTTATGAAATATATAAAATATTTTCTATTTTCATTAACGCTATTTTTTATTGCTGGGTGTGTAAGCGCTAAAGAGATAACTATAAATTTATTTTATAGTGAAACTTGCCCACATTGCCAAGCTGAAGAAAAATTTTTAAATGAATATGTAAAAGAAAATAGTAATGTAAGAGTCAGAATGTTTGAAGTAACTAGAAATATTAATAATGCTAATTTGCTTGATTTGGTAAAAAAATCTATTGGAAGCATTAATAATTATGTACCTTATACTGTAATAGGGGATGTAGGACTTACTGGTTATAGTGATTCTATTAAAGATCAAATAATTCATTTTGTTGATAAATATCAGAATGAAGATTATTATGATTTAGTTTCTATCGTAGAGGAAACTGGTGAAGTTGTAGATATTAATAATTATAAAGCAGAAGATATTTTAAAAGAAAAAAAATCTGATGATGATTTAATTAAATTACCAGTTATAGGAAAAGTTAATAAAAGTAAAGTATCTATTCCAATTGTTGCTATTATATTTGGTAGTATTGATGGTTTTAATCCATGTGCTATGTGGGTATTAATTTTTTTAGTAAGTATGTTAATATCTGTTAAAGATAAGAAAAAAAGAATTGGATTAGGTTTAGTATTCTTAATTGCATCTGGACTTGTTTATATGCTATTTATGGGTGCTTGGATAAGTGTTTTATCTATTACTCAATCAACGTTTGTTCTTAAATTGGTGGGTATTATTGCAATAATAGGATCAGTCTGGAATTTTAGTGGATTTATAAAATCTAAAAATAGTGAAGTTGGTTGTGAAGTTACTGATAAAGAAAAAAGAAAAAAAATAATGATGCGTATAAAAAAATACATGAGCGAACAAAACTTTATTATCGCTAGTATCGGTCTTATAGGACTTGCATTTTCTATAAACGCTATTGAATTTGTATGCTCAGCTGGATGGCCTGTTTTATATGCGGAAATTTTAGCTTTACATAATTTAAGTAGTGTTGGATATTTTTTAGCAATGCTTTTATATATAATTTTTTATATGTTAGATGATATTATTGTATTTTTAATTGCTATGGTAACTCTAGAAGTTACTGGTATTTCTAATAAATATAATAAATATTCACATTTAATAGGTGGAATACTTATGCTTATCTTAGGAATTTTAATGATATTTGCACCTAACATATTAATGCTTAAGTTTTAAAAGAGTTTAATGCTCTTTTTAATTTGCTTTTAAATATAATTTATTTTATAATATATTAACGAAATGGAGGGTTAATTATGAATATTAATTATCAAAAAAAATTGGAAGAATTAGTAGAAAAATTGGACTATACACCAAGATTATTACTTCATTCTTGTTGTGCCCCTTGTTCATCTCGCTGCATAGAATATTTATCTAATTATTTTGATATAACTGTTATATACTATAATCCAAATATCTCTCCAATAGAAGAATATGAAAAAAGAAAAGCTGAACAAATTAAATTTATTAGTGAATTTAATTCTATTAATAAACTAGATTTTATAGATGTTGGGTATGATTATAATGATTTTTTAAGTATTGCTAAAGGACTAGAACATGTGCCTGAAGGTGGGGAACGATGCTTTAAATGCTATCGAATGAGACTTGAAAAAACTGCACAAGTAGCACGTGATAATAACTATGATTTTTTTGGAACAACTCTAACTGTTAGTCCTTATAAAAATAGCCAAGTGTTAAATAAAATAGGAGAAGAGTTAAGTCATCAATATGGAGTTAAATATTTATATTCAGACTTTAAAAAAAATAATGGTTATAAAAGAAGCATAGAGTTATCTCGTGAATATAATTTATATAGACAAGACTATTGTGGGTGTATATATTCTAAAATAGAAAGGAATGAGAAAATTGAAAAATGTGAAATTTTATAAAAGTTTATTAATTATTGGTGCAAGCTCCCTAGTGTTATGTTCTTGTAGTAAAAATACTGATGAGTATAATAAATCTACTGTTATAAATGAATCTGAAGTTAATGAAATTATTGATGATTCGAATGAAGCAATAGAAAAAAATAATTATCAAATCGAATATGATGAAACTAGTTCAAATGTAAATATAGATGACAAGGATGAAATGGTGTTAAAAATCATTAAGGATAAAAAAGATGAATTAAATAAAACAACTGATTTAAATAAATATAAAGAAAAAGCAATTGATTTATTTATAACTATAACAGATTTTATATTTTATGATGGAAAGATATATAATATAGAGTATGATGAATTAAAAGAAGAAACTAAAAAAACTATTTTGTCAGATTTAGCTGAAATAGATTCAATTATATCTAGTAAATATCCTAATTATAAAGAAGATTTCAAAGCTAAATATGATAAAGCTACAAATTGGACTTCTGATAAATATAATAATATGATTGATAATGTTAAGTCATCTTTAAGTGATGAATCATTAAATAATATAGAAGAATTTAAAGAAAGTTTAAAAGAAACTGGCGGAGATTTGACTAATACGGCTGGAAGTATATATAATGATCAAAAAATTAAAGTTAAATCATGGTATGAAAAATTTAAAAATAATCATTAAAAAAATATAGCACTAATGCTATATTTTTCTATATAATCCAATAGCTATACCAAGTATAGTTATATTTTTAAATATAAATGGTTCCATAGAATCATTTTCTGGTTGAAGTCTAAAATGATCATTTTCTTTATAGAAAGTTTTAAGGGTTACTTCGTTTTCATCAGTCATTGCAACAACTATTTGACCATTCCTTGCAGTATTAGTTTTTTCAACAATTACTATATCTCCGTCAAGAATACCAGCATTAATCATACTTTCGCCATGTACATTAAGAGTAAATACATCTTTTCCTTTTGGAATTAGATATGATGGTATAGGAAAGTATTCATCAGGATGTTCAATTGCTTCTATTGGGTTTCCAGCAGTAATTTTTCCTAAAAGTGGGACTTCTAAAGTAAGCTCATCTTTTACATCGTATTCATTATCCACAAGTAATTCTAAAGTTCTATTTTTTGAGTCTTGTTTTTTAATAAAACCTTTTTTCTCTAAATTAGCAAGGTGCGCATGTATTGTTGCTGGACTTGATAAATTAAGTGCAGTACCAATTTCTCTTATAGTAGGTGGGAAGCCATGTGCAACTATGTACTTTTTAATATAGTCTAATATATCTTCTTGTCTTTTAGTTAGTTTTTCCATATAAACCTCCTTTTAACTTTACATATAAATAATATCATAAAAAAAGTGTAAAGTCAAACTTTTGTTCGTTAAAAGTGTTGACACGAATTTTTGTTCGTGTTAATATGTAGATGATGAAAGGAATGATTTTATGGTATATGTATTTAAAGATTTGGTAGAAAGTAAAACAATGATTATTGCAATGTTATTTGTTATTGGAGTTTTATATTTATCTGGTCTAAATTATTAAATGTGTCAATAAACTTTAACTTGTTAATTAAAGGTTTATATTGACGCTTTTTTTTGCTATAATAATATTAGGTGATTTTATGTTTAAAAAAATAAAAAATAATAAAGAATTAGATATTGAAAAAGTAAACGAGGCAGTCAGTTTATTAGATAGCATTTTAAAAATTGCATATATTTTTATTATAATTGTTGCATTATTCTTTATAATTAGATTGTTTAAGGAATTACATATTAAAAGTTTAATAATTGTTATATTAAAAATATTAGCTCCTTTATTTATTGGTCTATTTATAGCTTGGTTATTTGCTCCAATGGTAAAAAAACTTCAAAAAAAAGGTATTAAAAGATCACTAGGTACAACTATTATATATATTGTCTTTTTAGGATTAATAGGACTTTTAGTTGGCTCAATACTTCCAATATTGAGAGATCAAATTAATGATTTTATTCAAACACTCCCATCTATTTTTGAAAGTGTTAAAGAATGGATATCAGATATATTAGTTAAATTAAATAAAATTGATGGATTTAATGCTGATGTTATTAAGTCTAATGTATTTGCTAAAATGGAAGATTTTTCAACTTCACTTACTACAACTCTTCCAGATACAGCTGTAAATACTGTTAAAGTATTTGTATCAGGATTAGGTACGTTTGTAATTGGATTAATTATAGGCTTTTACTTACTTATGGGATTTGAAAATGCTGGAGAACTTTTAATAACACTTCTACCTAAAAAATATCAAAAAGATGCTAAAGAGTTAGGCGATGAAGTTAATAATTCACTTAGAAAGTTTATTAATGGAGCGTTGATAGATGCATTCTTTGTGTTTGTTATTACATCAATAGCATTTGTTCTTGTTGGACTTAGAGCCCCACTTTTATTTGGACTTTTCTGTGGTATTACAAATGTTATACCATATGCTGGGCCTTATATCGGTGGAATACCTGCTGTAATTGTTGGATTTGCAAAAAACCCAATAACTGGTATTTTGACACTTATATCAATTGTAGTAATTCAATTTTTAGAGGGTAATTTTATGCAACCTGTTATAATGAGTAAAACTACAAAATTACATCCTGTAACTATTATCGTTGGATTACTTATATTTGGACATTTCTTTGGTATAATTGGTATGGTTATATCAACACCATTAATTGCTGTTTTAAAATCAATTATAGTCTTTATAATGGGTAAACTAAATATAGATTTATTTGAAAATGTATAGGAGTGATTATTGTGAAAAGTAAATGCTCTAAAATATTTTTAATTAGTGGTAAAGCACAAGCTGGAAAAGATACAACAGCTGGGTTTATTAAAAAAAATCTTGAATTAAAAGGTTTAAAAGTAATTAATCTTCAATATTCATCTTATATAAAAGAATATGCTAAAAAAATATCAGGTTGGGATGGAAGAGAAGAAACTAAGCCAAGAGAGTTATTACAAATTCTTGGCACAGATATAATTAGAAAAGAATTAGGTAGTGACTTTTTTGTAAAAAAATTAGTTGAAGATATAAAAGTTTACTCATATTTTTTTGATATCATTACGATTAGTGATGTAAGATTAAAAATAGAGATTGACATTCCAAGAAATAAGTTTGATAATATATATGCCATTCGAATTGTTAGGCCTAATTTTGATAATGGTCTATCTGAAGAACAAAAAAAGCATCAAACAGAAATTGATTTAGACGATTATGATAAATTTGATTATGTATTAATTAATGATGGTACTATTTCTGATTTGGATAAAAAAGTTAGTAAAATGTTAGAGGAGGTACAACATGAATCTTAAAGACTTATATATAAATTTCTTTGTAAGTAAGGGACATAAACAAATACCAAGTAGCCCTGTTGTTCCAGAAAATGACCCTTCAGTTTTATTTAATACTGCAGGTATGCAACCATTAATTCCATATTTAATGGGAGCTAAACATCCATATGGTACAAGACTTACAGATTATCAAAAATGTGTTAGAACAAATGACTTAGAAAATATTGGCGATACTTATCATCATACATTCTTTGAAATGCTTGGTAATTGGTCACTAGGGGACTATTTTAAAAAAGAAGCTATTACTTGGAGCTTAGAATTTTTAACAGAAGTTTTAAAAATCCCAGTTGAAAGACTTGCAGTTACTATATTTGCAGGTAATGATGAAATTCCTTTTGATAGTGAGGCTCACGATATTTGGAGAAGTTTAGGAATTAAAGAAGAAAGAATTGCTAAAACTCGTGATGATAACTTTTGGATAGCAGGAGAAACTGGACCTTGTGGACCAGATTCTGAAATGTTTTATTTTAGAAGTGATGATGAAATTCCAGAAAAATTTGATCCTGAAGATGAGAGATGGGTTGAAATTTGGAATGATGTATTTATGCAATA
>JAFUZI010000003.1 GCA_017476705.1 Bacilli bacterium | reverse complement strand
ATGAAAACTACTATAAAGAATCAAAAAAACTAGTAAAAAAATATACAGATGATATTAAAGAAAATGGAGCAATGGCTAAAATGAGTGCATCAATGATGATGAAGATGGATGTTATGAAAGATAATAGTGATTCTAATATCGCACATATCCTAACACAAGGTCTTACTATGGGTGTTGTTGATATAACAAGTAAGATAGATAGATTTAAAGGCGATGCTGATAAAAAGATAATTAATATGGCTAAAGACTATTTAAAATTTCAACAAGAATCAATAGATTTTTTAAAAGACTATTTATAACACCTTAAAAAGGTGTTTTTTTCTTGATTTTAAAGGGCTTTATATAGTATAATTAAGAAGATTGTAGGGTGATTTTATGTACTTAAAGAAAATAGTAGCAAGTGGATTTAAATCATTTGCTGATAAAATAAATATAGAACTTGATAATGGTATAACTGGAATAGTTGGACCTAATGGATCAGGTAAATCAAATGTAGTAGATGCAATTAGATGGGTACTAGGAGAACAATCAGTAAAATCCCTTCGTGGAGAAGGAAATATGACTGATGTAATATTCTCAGGATCTAAATCAAGAAAAGAACAAAATGTCGCATCAGTAACACTAATATTCGATAATACAGATAAATACTTGCCACTTGACTATACTGAAGTATCAATAAAAAGAAGAGTATATAGAGATGGTACTAATGAATATTTTATCAATGATGAAAAATGTAGACTAAAAGATGTAACAGATTTACTACTAGATACAGGTATCGCAAAAGAATCATTTAATATTATCTCACAAGGTAAAGTAGAAGAAATTATTTTAAATAAACCAAGTGATAGAAGAGTAATATTTGAAGAAGCGGCAGGAGTACTTAAATATAAAAGAAGAAAAGAAGAAGCTATAAGAAAATTAGATAGAACTCATGATAATATGAATCGTGTAGGCGATATAATAAGTGAATTAGAAACACAAGTAAATCCATTAAAAGAACAAAGAGATAAAGCACTAATTTATAAAGAAAAATCAAGTGAATTAAAAGACTTAGAAATATCTTTAATAACACATGATATAACAAGCTTAAATGATACATATCAAACTAAAAAGAATAAAATAGAAGAGCTTAATAAAGAAATAATAAAATCAACTACATTAAACTCTACAAATGAATCTAAGATAGAAGAATATAAAGTTAAAATATCAAAACTTGAAAATGATATAAATGAAACTAATAAAAATTTAATAAAAACAACAGAAGAAGTAGAAAAGATAAATGGGCGCAAAAATATCATATTAGAAAGAAAAAAATATGCATCAAATGACCCTAAACTACATGATAATTTAATAAATATAAAAGAAGCTAAAGCTAAATGTGAAGTAGAAGCTGATAAGATAAATAATGAAATTGAAACATTAAAAGAAGAACTACTTGATTTAAAGAAAAAATATGAAGTAGAAGAGACTAATATATCTAAAATAAAAGCATCAAAACAAAACTTAGAAAAAGAGCTAAATAACAAACTTGGAGTTAAAATAAATGTTCAAAACAAAATAGAATATTTAAGAAATTCAATAGAAAACAATAATACTCTACCTAGTGGAGTTAGAAATGTTTTAAATAATCCAAAATTAAAAGTACATGATACAATAGGTAATGTTATAGATGTAGATGAAGTTTATTCAATAGCTATATCAACATCACTTGCATCAGCTATAAATAACATAATTGTTGATAATGAACTATGTGCTAAAGATGCAATTGGCTATTTAAAACAAAATAACTTAGGAAGAGCAACATTCTTCCCACTTAATATTATAAAATCTAGAATTATATCAAATGATATTTTATCTAAAATAAAAAATTCTGAAGGCTTTATAGATATAGCTTCTAATCTTGTTAAATATAATCCAATATATAAAAACATAATAGAAAATCAATTAGGTAATGTAATTGTAGTAGATAATATAGATAATGCAAATAAAATAAGTAATTTAATAAATCATACATATAGAATAGTTACACTTGATGGAACACTTCTACATGTAGGAGGTTCTCTTACAGGTGGTACTCAATTAAAGCAAAAAAATACAATTACAGAAAAATATGAATTAGAACACTTACTTAAAGAAGAAGAAAATGTAATAGATGAGGTAAAAACATTAGAAGAAAAAATAAATACAAGTGATTATGATTTAAAATCAAAAGAAGATAAATTATATATCATAAATCGAGATTTAATTAGTAAAGAAGAATACTTTAAAGTAAAAAATAATAATTTAATTGATTTAAAAAACAAATTAGAAGACTATATAAAAGAAGAAAGCGATACACAAGGCTTAATTAGTAATACACTATCTAGTGAAGAAGAGAGCGTTATTAATGAATACTATGATGTATTAGCGCGTAAAAATGAACTAGAAGAGGTATTAAATAGACTTCAAAATCAAAAGATATCTTTAAAAAATGAACAAGAAGAGTTTGAATTTACAATAAAACGTGAGAATAGTTTATTTAATCAAAAAAGTAAGGAGTTAAAAGCCCTTGAAATTGAAGTGAATAGAATGGATGTAAAATTAGATAACTTACTAAATAGATTAAATGAAACATATTCTATGACTTATGAAAAAGCAAAAGGTGAATATACACTTGAAATTGATTCAGAACTAGCTCGAGAAAAAGTAGATAAATTAAAGAAAATAATACGTGATTTAGGAAATGTTAACTTGGATGCAATAGAAGAGTATGTAAAAGTAAGTGAGAGATATGAATTCTTAATTGCTCAAAGAGATGATTTAACAAAAGCTGAAGATACACTTCTAGAGATTATAAATGAAATGGATGAAGTAATGAAAACTGAGTTTGAGGCAGCATTTAAAGTTATAAATCAAAACTTCACAGAAACATTTAAAGAATTATTCAAGGGTGGTAATGCATATCTTAAATTAACTGACCCTGATAATTTACTTGAAACTGGAATAGAGATAATTGCATCTCCTCCAGGTAAGAGTTTAAAAAGTATTACACTTTTATCAGGTGGAGAAAAAACATTTACTGCAATTAGTTTATTATTTGCAATATTAAAATCACGTAGTGTACCTTTCTGTGTGTTAGATGAGGTAGAAGCCGCATTAGATGAGGCAAACGTTGATAGTTTTGGTGAATATATAACTAAATTTAAAGATCAAACACAGTTTATTTTAATAACACATAAGAAAAGAACAATGGAATATGCAAATACCCTATATGGTATTACAATGCAAGAATCAGGTGTATCAAAACTTGTAAGTGTTAAATTAGAAGATTTTGATAAATAACTTGACAAGTGTGATACAATTATAATGGAGGTAATAATATGGAAGAAAAGAAAACTGTTAAAAAGCCAGTAGCAAAAAAGACAACTACTGTTAAAAAAGCATCTACTAAAACAGCAGCAAAAAAAGCACCTGCTAAAAAAGTAGAAGTTAAAGCTACTCCTGTTAAAGAAGTAGAAAAATGCGAATGTAAAGAATGTAACTGTGGATGTAATTGTGAACAAAAATTAAATTTCATTATGTATTTAACTGTAGCAACTCTTATCCTTGTAATCATTTTACTTGGAGTTGTTATTTCAAATAATACAAAAAGTTCAAATAATACATCATCAAGCAGTGAAGAATCATCATATGATGTATCTATGTTTGAAGAGTTAAATACTACTGATGCAATTTCTAAAATTAAAAAAGGTAAAAAAGTATTAGTATATATTGGTAGAGCACAATGTAGTTTCTGTGTTAAATTCTTACCAACACTTCAAAAAGCTCAAAAGGAATTTGGATATAAAACTATCTATATTGATATTAATAAAGTCGCTCAAGACGATCAAGAAGCTTTAGCTAAATTTGGTGGTGCTGCTAGAATGTATGAAGAAGGATGCGTTGATCCAGAAAATGCAACAGTAGAAGAAAGATGTGGTCAGTTTGGACTTACTCCACAAGTATTAGTATTTGAAAAAGGAAAATTAAAAGATTCTTGGGCAGGATATTCTGAATATGAACAATTCGCATCATTCTTAAGTAATAATGGATTTAAAAAATAAAAAAGTGATAATAATCACTTTTTTTTAATATTTATTAAAAAAAATAGTATAATAATAATGTAGTTGTAATAAAATTAAAAAAAATAAAAAAACTTAGAAAAAGTACTTGCACATCTTAAATTTTTAGTATATAATTAAGAAGTCAAATGCCTAATTAGCTCAGTTGGTAGAGCACTCGGCTGTTAACCGATAGGTCGTAGGTTCGAGTCCTACATTAGGCGCCATTTTTTTTGGCCAGTTGGTGAAGCGGCTTAACACACTGCCCTTTCACGGCAGCATTCACGGGTCCGAATCCCGTACTGGTCACCAGTTAGAAGTATGAAGTCTTAATAATAAGACTTTTTTTTATTTCTAGTTTCTAAATTTGCCATTTATAAATTATATGGTATAATATTGCAGCGTTTGATAAAAAGGAGGAAAAACCATGTATGATCAATATTTAATAGAAAACTTAATGATAGGAAATAGAATTACCATAGCAGCTATAGGAGGTAAAAAAGTAGTTACTTCTTATATTGATGGCCCATATATATTTTATAAGGTTCCAACAGAAGAGGGTAAAAAGCAAAAATATTTAGAAATATTTACAGAAGATGTGTATAAATTAACTTCAAGTGTTGAAAAGCAAAAATTTGGTAAAACTTATGTATCAAAAATTAATAATATAGAAGAATATTTAACAAAAGAAGAAATTGAAAAACAATATGTTAGTAAAGCAAGACTTTTAGATATATATAATGTAATTAGAGCTAGAAGCCTAGAATCAAGTAAACAAAAAACAAGATAATTATCTTGTTTTTTTTATATTAAGTCTAAAACTTCCATAGCTTTTTTAGTATCCTCACCTTTAAAAGCTAGTTTTTGTAAGTCGTTACATTCATCAAAATTTCTTTGATAATAAATATTAACATAATTATTAATTAATTCTTCAATATTATCAAAATCATCCATTAACCATTTAATTATATCTTCATAGTGTTTTCTTCCAATTAAATTAGTAATATAATTGCAACATTGATCGTTATAATCATTACTTCCTTCAATTTTTCTAATTAAAGTATTGTATGCATGTTTTTCAATCATACATTTTAAAAATAATTTAATTAATAGTTCATTACCAATAGTATAAATATTATTTCTAATATTGTTTTTACCTGTAAATGAATGCATATCACCTTTTAAATAGTTTCTTAAAAGTTCTTTAGCGTATAATTTCTCATCATTAAAATTAATATCAGGCATTTGCTTTCTAATAGTAGTATTTAAAGCATAATCCAAATAAATTTTAATTCTATTTAAACCATCTAAATCACTAGATGAAATATAACTTTTTATATCAAAATTCATATTTTCAAAATTCATAATATCACCTAATAAAATTATAAAGGAATAAATATTTATAGTCAAACTATAAACCATTTAAAAAAATATTAATTAAAAAGGCGTGTAAAAATGTGTCAAGATATAAAAAAAAGATTTATTTTATCTTTAATTTTACAAAACCTATGTTATACTTTAAATGTAAGCTAGTAAGCTTATTCTGGGAACAGACATAAAAGAATGACTATTTAGTCAAAAAAGGGGAAAAATGATATATAATATATCATTTTTTTTGTAAAAAAATAGAAACTGTTCCCCCTGAGAACAGTTTCATAAAAGAATAAAAAGGGGTTGGCTAGTGTGATACTAGCACCAATTCGACATTTCCGAACTGGTGCTTTATATACTACATCCAAAATCAAATAAAGTCAAGTTTTTAACTTTAAAAAAAATTATTTTTTTAAGTATAATGTTGACATACGAACAGTTGTTTGATATCATTAATTTGAAAGTGGTGATACTATCGAACTTATAGATATAAAAGGTATAGGCCCAAAAGGCATTAAAATGCTTAATAAATTGGGTATTTATAATATATATGACTTAATAACCTTTTATCCATTTAGATATAACTTAATAAAAAGAAGTGATTTAAATTCTTTAATGGATAAAGATAGAATAGTAATGGATGGATATATAGAAAATACACCAACACTCTTTAGATTTAAGTCTAAATTAGATCAAATGAGATTTAAATTAAATACAGGATCTAATTTAATGAATGTAACTATATATAATAGAGGTTTTTTAAAAAATAAGCTTAATATAGGTACATATGTTACAGTAATCGGCAAATACGATAAAATACATAATTCGATAGTTGCATCAGAACTTAGATTTGGAAGTATTTTAAAAGATACTATAGAACCTGTTTATCATACAACTTATGGATTATCTAATAATCAGCTAGAACAATATATAAAAGAATTATTAGAAAATAATATTGAAATAAAAGACTATATACCATCTTTTTTAAAAGAAAAATATTTATTTAATGATAAATTAATTGATATAAAAAACATTCATAATCCTAAAAATTTAAATGATTTAAAAAAATCAATAAGAAGACTTAAATATGAAGAGTTATTTATATTTATGTTAAAGATGAATAATTTAAAGACTAACAAAGAAATAAAAAAAGGATTAAAAAGAGTAGTTGATTATAATTTAGTTAATGAATTTATAAATAAATTACCATTTACATTAACACCTGATCAAGATAAAACAGTGAAAGACATATATGATGATTTAGTAAGTGAAAAAAGGATGAATAGACTTGTTCAAGGTGATGTTGGAAGCGGTAAGACTATAGTTGCAATTATATCAATGTATATAAATTATCTAAGTGGTTATCAAAGCGCATTGATGGCGCCAACAGAAATCTTAGCAGAACAACATTATAATAATATAAAAAATATATTTAAGAATTATAATATAAATGTATGCCTTTTAACAGGTAAGATAAAAGCAAAGGAAAAATTAGAAATTCTAAAAAAAATAAAATCTGGAGAATATGATTTTATAATTGGTACACATTCACTTCAATCTGATGATGTAGAATATAATAATTTAGGACTTGTTATAACAGATGAGCAACACCGTTTTGGCGTAAATCAAAGATCATCTTTAAAAAATAAAGGTACAACTCCAGATGTTTTATATTTGAGTGCAACACCTATACCTAGGACTTATGCACTAACTCTTTATGGAGATATGGATGTATCAAGTATTAAAACCAATCCAGGTGGAAAAAAAGATATTATTACAACTTTAAAAAAAGAAAGTGATATGAAAGATGTTTTAAATAGTATATATAAAGAATTAAAACAAGGGCATCAAGCATATATAATCGCTCCTTTAATAGAAGAAAGTGATAAGTCAGATTTAAAAAATATATATGAACTTGAAGAAAACATGAATAAGGCTTTTGGAAAGCTTTATAATATAGGTATACTTCATGGTAAAATGACTGATATAGAAAAAGAAGAAGTCATGAATAAATTTAAAAATAATGAGATTCAAATACTTATTAGTACGACAGTTATAGAAGTTGGAATTGATGTTAAAAATGCAACAATGATGGTCATTTTTGATAGCTTTAGATTTGGTCTATCTACACTTCATCAATTAAGAGGACGCGTTGGAAGAAATACTATTCAATCATACTGTATATTAATATCAAATAAAGAAACAGAAAGATTAAATGTTCTTACTAAAACAACAGATGGCTTTAAAATTAGTGAAGAAGATTTTCGCCTTAGAGGTAGTGGAGATTTATTTGGCCTTAGACAAAGCGGCGATATGAAATTTAAAATTGCCAATTTAAAAAATGATTATAAAATACTTTTAATGGCTAAAGAAGACAGTGAAAACTTTATAAAAAATAATGATGTTACACCATATTTAGATGAATTAAATATTACATCTTAATAATTTGACAATAGGGGGTAATTTAAATATAATTATAATAGCGTGATACTAACTCACGCACGCACTCTTACGATATTTAGTTGAGAGTGATTATAAAACCCCCTGAATGCCCAGTCATTGTGACTGGGTTATTTTTTTAAATTCAGATATTTATTATTGATTAGATATTTATCTTGTGCTATAATTAATATGAATAATTGGGAGGTTAGTGTATGACAAAAGAAATGATTAAAGTAACAGATCAAAATGGAGTTGAAAGAGAAGCAGAAGTAGTTTTATGCTTTGAAAAAGATAATAAGAATTTTATAATTTATACATTTAATGAAACTGATGAAAAAGGAATGATTATTTTATATTCTTCAATGGTTAGAACAGAGAATGGTGAAAATGTATTTGAAAAAATAACTCCTGAAGATTGGACTATGGTTAAAAATGTTATGAATAGCATTGTTAAAGAAGGGAATGAATAATTATGCTTAATGAAATAAATATTAAAAAAGCAGGAGATATTCTTGGAAATTTAAAAAATAAGATTACTGGATCAAATAAAAGTAAAGCTAATCTTTCTATAATTGATAAAATTAGAAAATATTACTTAGAAAAAATTAATTTATTATTGAATGATAGTTTAAGTAAAAGAGTTGAAGAAAAAGAAGAAATTGAAGAAAGTTTAGAAGCATACAAAGATGATTTAAATGAAGCTATAAAAATTGAAGCTAATGGTACTGAATTAAAGAAAATTGCTAAAGGAATTAAAGAAGATGAACATGACTTAAAAACTAATGAAAAAGTAACAGACTTTTTAAAGAAAACTATTGCTTCTAATGAAGAAAAATTATCTAAGATTGAAGAAAAAGAAAAAGCTTCTAATGAAGTAGAAATTAAACCAATTGAAGCAAATAGTGTTGAAAAAGAAGAACCTGTAAGTGCTGATAAACCAGAAGTTAAAGAAGAAATGACTCCATCAGTATCTGATGAAATAGAGACAAAAATTAGTGAATTTATATCAAAATATAATGCTGAAATGACTAATATTAATAAAGAACTTATTGAAAATATTAAAGCCATGTATGCTACTAAAATTGATGATTTATCAAATAAATATCAAAATGCTTTAAAGGAACAAACTGAACAAGATAAAGCTAAAATTGAGCAAATTACATTAAAGAGCGAACAAGCCTTAGTAGCAGCAAGTAAAGATGCTGAGGCTAAAGACAATAAAATTAAGGAACTTAATAATAAAAATACATTACTAACAAATGATTTAGAAAATGCTAATAAAACAATTACAGAAAAAGATTCTAAGATTAATGAACTAAATGATAATGTTATATCACTAAATTCTTTAATTGAAGCAAATAAAATGGAGTTAGATGTAAAAGATAAAGAAATTGAAAGACTTAAAGTATTTGAACAAAAATGGGAATTAATTAGTCAAGCAATGTCTCCAGTAGATAATAATTTAGCTGATGCTACTAAAACAAAATAGTTATACCTGTGTATAACTTTTTTTGTTGTATTTACAAGACGTTAATAGTATAATTTAAATAAGGAGGGTAGTATGAGTTTGTTTTGGGTTATAATTATTTTAGTGCTTTCTATCATAGAAGTTGCAACTATAAACCTAGTTACAATATGGTATGTAGCAAGTGCTATAGTAGCTCTTATTACATCATTCTTTATTGATTCCTTTGAAATAGAGTTTTCAATTTTTGTTATACTTGGAACAATATTTTTAGTAACTACTAAAAAAACACTTGATAAATTAGTTAAAGAACATCATGAAAAAACTAATTTAGATAGAATTGTTGGTATGGAAGGTATTGTTACAGAAGATATTTCAAGAAATAAAATTGGAGCTGTTAAAGTTGATGGAAAAGAGTGGAGTGCAACAGCAAATAAAAAAATAAGTGCTGGCGAAATTGTTAAAGTACTAGAAATTAATAGTACAAAATTAAAAGTAGAGAAAATAGAGGAGGAATAAGTATGGATATATTAATTATTATTCTAATATTAATTCTTGCTTTAGTTGTACCAAACATTAAAATTGTTCCACAAGCTAAAGCATATGTAATTGAAAGACTAGGTTCATATAGTCAAACATGGGGTAATGGCCTACATGTTAAAATACCATTTATTGATAGAGTATCATCAACTGTTACTTTAAAAGAAATCGTTAAAGATTTCGCACCACAACCAGTTATTACAAAAGATAATGTTACTATGCAAATAGATACAGTTGTTTATTTTCAAATAACAGATCCAAAATTATATACATATGGTGTAGAAAGCCCAATTAATGCTATTGAAAATTTAACAGCAACTACACTTCGTAATATAATTGGTGAATTAGAGTTAGATCAAACTCTAACATCAAGAGATATAATAAACTCTAAAATGCGTGCTATATTAGATGAAGCAACAGATCCATGGGGAATTAAAGTTAATAGAGTTGAAGTTAAAAATATTATTCCACCTAGAGATATTCAAGAAGCAATGGAAAAACAAATGCGTGCAGAACGTGAAAGAAGAGAAAAAATACTTCAAGCAGAAGGAGAAAAGAAATCAAGTATCTTAATTGCTGAGGGTGAAAAAGAAAGTGCTATATTAAGAGCTGAGGCTAAAAAAGAGTCACAAATTAAAATCGCTGAAGGTGAAGCAGAAGCTTTAATTAAAATAAAACAAGCAGAAGCTGAGGGTATTAAACTTCTAAAAGACGCTAAAGCTGATAATTCTGTACTTACTTTAAAAGGATTTGAAGCACTTGCTAATCTAGCTGATGGACAATCTACAAAAATAATAGTTCCATCTGATTTAACAAATGTCGCAACTATTGGAACTACTATTAAAGAAATGCTTAATACAAATAAAACAAAATAAGACTTTAAATAAGTCTTTTTTTATTTATTTTAATATGCTATAATTAACTAAGATAAGGTGGTATATATGAGACGAGGATTTACATTAATAGAACTTCTTGCAGTAATAGTTATACTAGCAATAATATCTTTAATTGCTTATCCAACTATTACAGGAATAGTTGAAAGAACTAGAAAAGAAGCATTTAAAGAATCAGTAAATAATTTAATATCAGCAGGAGAAAATTATATAATAAAATACTCAGCTGATCATCAAGGATAGGGACTTACATATCCTGTTACATTTTCTTGTAATGGCGAGTCATGTATTAATTCAAATAATGATAAACTTCCATTTAAAGGAAAAGCTCCAAACGAAGGAAACTTAATCATAAGAGGAGAAAAAGATATATATGCTGAATATATATCAGATGGTAAATACTGTGTAGCAGGAACAAAAGGTAATTTACAAATATATAATAACTGTGATGATATAGATGTAACAGCACCAGTAATAAATT
>JAFUZI010000052.1 GCA_017476705.1 Bacilli bacterium | reverse complement strand
TTTTTATCTAATTTAATAATTCTTTGATACCTATTATAATCACTATATCCTGACACAATTATAACTATATTATCGTCTATTAGTTGAATTGTACGGCTAGTAATTTTATCTATAAATGTTAATATAAAAACTGATAATTATGTCAATGTTAAAAGTTGATAATTTATCAGTTTTTTTGTTATGCTTATAGCATCTCATAAAGTAAAAGGAGTTGATATAAGTATGAGAAAGGATATAACAATAGAAAAAATGGTATATGGAGGTGAAAAGGTGAATAAATCAGCACTAGCAAGACAATATGGATGTTGTTGGGAAACAATAGATAGAAGATTAAATCCTGAAAAATATAAAGTTGAAAAGAAGAAAAGAATATATATTTCAAAATTAGATAATTATAAACACATTGTAGATGAGAAATTAGAAAACGATAACATTCCAGCTACAGGAATATATTTCTTGTTAAGAAACAAATATGGATATGAAGGTAAATATGGGATAGTTAGAAGATATGTAAGTAGTGTAAAAGGAAAAATTATAACAAATTTAACAATAAGATTTGAAACAATAAAAGGTTACCAATCACAGGTTGATTGGAAAGAAAAACTAAAATTACACGATGAAAAAGGAAATGAATACATTGTAAGTATATTTTTAATTGTATTAGGCAATTCAAGATATAAATATATTGAGTTAACATTCGACCAAACCCAACCAACTCTATTTAATTGTTTGATAAATTCATTTAAGTATTTTGGAGGAACAACGGAGGAAATATTATTTGATAATATGAAAACAGTTGTGGATAGAGCAAAAAGTGATTTTACACAAGTAGTAATAAACTCTAAAGCATCACAATTTGCAAAGGATGCAGGATTTAAAATTGTGACATGTAGAGCTTACAGACCAATGACTAAAGGGAAAGTAGAAACGTTAGCAAAAATAATGAACAGACTTAAGGCGTATGACTATGAATTTAAGGAGGTAGAAGAATTAACAACAGTTGTAAAAAAATTAAATTATGATCTAAATTATGTTGAAAAGTCACAGGCAACAAATGAAAAGCCAATAACATTATTTGAAAAAGAAAAAGAATATTTAATCCCCGTAAATATTAAATTACTTGAAAATTATAAACTTCCAGAAAAAACTTATAAAGTTTCAAACGAATCAATGATCAATTATCACGGAATTAAATATTCAGTACCAATACAGTATGTTGGCAAAAACATAACTGTATTGGAAGAGGATAACGTTATCCATCTATATTGTAACAAAAATTTTATTTGTTCGTATAAAAAAAATACAAATTTTAAATTTAATTACAAAGAAGAAGATTATATGGACATATTAGAACATAGTAGTTTCAATGGTAAAACAGAAGAAGAAATAAAAGAGTTTATAAGGAAAAATTTAAACTCTTTGGATGGAATATATATAGAGAAAGGAGAAACAAATGATAGAAGAACTAAATAAAAAATTAGATATATTAGAACTTGAAAAAATAAAAGAAATACTTCCAGATTATATTCACAGTACAAGTAAAAAAATACCAACAGTTACGGAAATGCTCAATTATTTAATTAGCGAAGAAATAAAATCTAAAGATTCAAAAGCAGCAGAAGGGATTATAAAATCGGCTAATTTTCCATTTAGAAAAACAATTGATGATTATGATTTTTCATTTCAACCATCAGTTAGTGAAAATCAGTTACGAGAACTTGGTAACTTAGGTTTTATAGAAAACCACGAAAATATAATATTTGTAGGTAACCCTGGTACAGGTAAAACTCATTTAGCTGTATCACTTGGAATAGAAGCAGCAAAACACAGAAATAGCGTTTATTTTATAACATGCCATAACTTAATGCAAAAATTAAACAAAGCACAAAAAGAAAATAGATTGGATAAACAACTACAACATCTAGCACAATATAAGTTACTTATAATTGATGAAATAGGATATTTACCGGTTGACCATCAAGGATCAAATTTGTTCTTTCAATTAATTGCTAGACGTTACATGACTAAATCGACTATTGTAACTACAAATATGCCATTTTCTAGATGGGGTGAAGTATTTAGTGACAATACATTGGCTAGTGCAGTTCTTGACAGATTACTACATTATTCATACATAATAAGAATTACTGGTAACTCTTACAGAATTAAAGATAAAATAGTAGAAAGCGATTCTAGAACCAATAAATACAACGAGTAGTTTTTTAAAAAACAATTTTTGCAAAATAAAAATATTACTTACGTATGACTTAGTCAATGATGATTTATCATGAGCGAAGCGAACTTGTCATTGACTAAGTACAAGTAAGTAATATAATTAATAAACAAAAATTTAAATAAGGAGGACAAAATGGATAAAAATAATTTTATAGTTTTATATATGGATGAATATGTAAGGATGGCTTATAGAAAAATTATTAATAAAGTTGATACTAAAACGGAATTAAAGTTAATTCATATTCTTCATGATTTACTTGATGAATATTCAGAGGGTGAATTAACTGATTATATTCATTACAATAAAATCATTTAAAAGCACTATAATGACGGGTAATAATTATAAGGTTTTAACTTTGACATTTTTTTAGGTTTTGATGTTGACATTTACACTATCAATTAAATTTGACTTGAGATCCATCTTTTTAACAATTTCTCCATTGTAATTAACAATTTCAATAAAATCTTTCTTATCAATTCCAGTTAATAACATATAATCCTGAAACATTGTAACGTAATGGTCTTTGCCGATTAGGATTGGTTCAGTTATTTTTGTCCCATCTTCAATGTTAATGTAATTTAAATAACCATCAATAATTAATACAACTGCTTTTTCATTGTAGTCAAGATAGCCTTTGTAATAAGAAT
>JAFUZI010000051.1 GCA_017476705.1 Bacilli bacterium | reverse complement strand
GTAGGTGAGATATATTATCATAATGGTAAGACATGCTTAAAATTGGATGAAGAAAAATTTAAAATAAATGTTATTATCGATCAAGATAAGACACTAGGAGCACTTGAAGGCCATAAAGTGTTAGCTAAAGTTACAAATAGAATTGATAAAAATACTTATCGTGGTGAAGTACTTAAAATACTTGGACATAAAAATGATCCAGGAGTAGATATATTATCTATTGTATATAAGTATGGAATTAATGATATATTTAGTGATAGAGTTCAAGAAGAATTAAAAAGTATTCCAGATCATGTCTTAGATGAAGATAGAACTGGTAGACGTGATTTAACAGATCACATGATATTTACAATAGATGGCGATGATACTAAAGATATAGATGATGCTATTGAGGTTGAAAAATTAGAAGATGGATACAAATTAGGAGTACATATTGCTGATGTATCTTATTATGTAAAGGAAGGTACAGCACTTTATGAAGAAGCAATGGATAGAGGAACAAGTGTATATTTAGCTGATAGAGTAATACCTATGCTTCCTCATAAACTATCAAATGGCATATGTTCACTTAATCCAGGTGTAGATAGACTTGCTATATCTTGTGTTATGACTATAGATAATAACGGAAATATTAAAGATTATGATATATTTCCAAGTATTATTAGATCTCGTATTCAAATGACTTATAAAAAAGTTAATAAAGTCTTAGAAGAAAATATAGTACCTGAAGGATATGAAGAATATGCTGATACTTTAAGAACAATGAAGGAACTTGCTGATATTTTAAGACAAAATAAAATAAATAGAGGATATATTGACTTTGAAGTAGAAGAGCCTAAAATTATTGTTGATGATGAAGGTAAAGCAATTGATATAAAGGTAAGAGAAAGAGGAGTTGGAGAAAAGCTAATAGAAGACTTCATGATTGCAGCAAATGAAGCTGTAGCTTCATACATTTATTTCCTAGAGTATCCATTTATATATCGTGTCCATGGAACTCCTAGTGAAGAGAAAATTCAATCATTTATGACTTATGTTGAATCATGTGGATATAAATTAATAGGTAATTTTAAAGAAATATACCCAACAACAATGCAAGCTATATTAAAACAACTTAAAGATAAACCAGAATTCCCAATCTTCTCAAGTTTGCTACTTAGAAGTATGAGAAAAGCTGTTTATGATACAACAAATATAGGGCACTTTGGTCTTGCAAGTAAGTGTTACACTCACTTTACATCGCCAATTAGACGTTTCCCTGACACTACTGTACATAGACTTTTACACAAGTATATATTTGATGCAAATAATTCATATCAGTCACTACAAGTAGAAGAAATGAAACTTCCAGTTATTGCAGAGCATTCATCACAAAAAGAAAGAGATTCAGTTGATTGTGAAAGAGAAGTAGATGATATGAAAATGGCTGAATATATGATGGGACATATAGGTGAGACTTATACTGGAATGGTTTCAAGTATCACAAAATTTGGTATGTTCATAATGCTACCTAATTTAATAGAAGGATTAATTAGAGTTGAAGATTTAAAAGGTGACTATTATATGTTTGATGAATCAACTATTAGACTTATTGGCAAAAAAGATAAAAAGGGATATAGACTAGGTGATAAAGTAGAAGTTGTATGTACTGCTGCATCTAAAGAGGCTAAAACTATCGATTTTGTTTTAAAGAAAGATTACAATGGAAATAAAAAATAAAAAAGCATATTTTGACTATGAAATATTAGATAGTATTGAAACTGGTATAGTACTTAAAGGTACAGAAATAAAATCGATAAGAGAAGGGAAAGCTAATTTAAAAGATAGTTATGGAATTATTAGAAATAATGAAGTATTTATTTTAAATATGCATATAAGTCCATATCTTCAAGGAAATATTTTTAATCATGAAGAAACACGTACAAGAAAACTACTTCTTCATAAAAGAGAGATTCTAAAGTTAAGAGATAGTTTAGAACTTAAAGGACTTACTTTAGTTCCTTTAAAACTTTATTTTAAAGGTAATCATGCTAAAGTATTATTAGGACTTGCTCGTGGTAAAAAACTTTACGATAAAAGAGAGTCTATTAAAAAGAGAGATAACTTAATTGAGATAAAAAAAGAATTAAAAAATAGATATTGATAAAATAGATTATACATGATATAATCTATTTCAAGTTGGGGCTGTCTTGGTTTCGACGGGTATATTTAGCTATAAATTGCAGGTCGTAGGTATACGTTAAATACAAAACAAAATAAACGCAAACAAAGTTAAAAATGCATTAGCATCAGTATTCAGAAGTAATGCTGTTGCCTTCGCTTAATCGAATTTAAGTAATGCAACTCTAATTATTTCTTTTCCTACGGGAAATTCTTAGGGTTCGATTTAGTAGGATATATTATTTAATTTCTTTGCTTAAATAATGAACTTTAAAAAGATTACTAAATAAGAGTGGTCAACTACTAACTTATTTAGGACATTTATTAGTTGACTAAACTTGTAGATATTTATAGTGTGGTATACTCGGACACGAGTTCAATTCTCGTCAGCTCCACCAAATATGAAATAACACAAGCTATTTTAGCTTGTTTTTTAATATTTTAATGATATAATCTTATTAGAGTGTTAAAGGATGTGTTAATATGGGAATGGGACATTATCATCAAACAGCGTCATATAGAAGAAGTCAAAAAGAAGCAGCTGAATCTTTCAAATTTTTTTTAGGCTTACTCGCTCTTCCATTTCTCTTTATATATTATCCATTAAAATGGATATTCAAATCAAAAAAACATAAATAGAATATACTATATAGATAAGGATTGATAATATGATAAATTATGAACAGAAGAATTTAGAGGTAATGGCCAATAAGATAATTGAAGATATAAAGAAAAATCCATTTTTATATAACACTGATTTTATAAGTGATTATACAGAAGAAGAGTTAAAAATATTTGAAAGTATTTTATTATCTAAGATGCCTAATCTTGTTATAAGACATAGTGATACCGATACATCTAAAGATGTATCAAAGCAACTATTTAGAGTTAGAAATATATTATCAAATAATATGCAACCTTATTTTATAGACTTTCCAAAAAGGAAAAAAGAATCAAAAAAAAGATAATTATAGTTATCTTTTTTTATTGTTAATAAAATTATAAAGTTATATAATATATATAGAGTAGTATAGAGGTATTTATGTATTCATGGGAAATTGACGAATTAATTAAAATTAAAAATTATATATTGGAAGTATCTGAATATAATAAAATATGTAAGGAAAGTCCTCAAATAGATTTTATTCAGTATAAACCTTATTTAGATGATTTTTATATACATACAAGTGATAATTATAATTTTAATTTTAAAGTAAAATCGTTTGTTAGAAATGATAAAAAAACTAATCAATTTTAGTTTTTTTGTTTTACTATTTTAAATTAAAGTGATATACTATATAACAATTCAACAAAGAGGGATTAGTATGAACATAAAACAAGAATTAAAAAATTACAGATTTTATAGCAAAAAAGATCAAATGGATAGAGCAGGTATTATAATAAATAATTTAATAGAAAATTATCCAACTGATTCATATGTTTTATTTGAATATGCAATATATCTACATAAAACAGGTGGCGTAAAAGGAAATAATGAAGCTTTAAATATTTTATCGGATTGTATTTTACATAATGTTCCTAATAAGCTTGATTGTTGTTTTTATTATGTAAAGATGGCCGCACTTACTGGTGTAATTAATAGTTATGTTGAACAATTTGCTAATATGTTAATTGAAGCTAACTATATGTTGGATCAAACAGAATATTATTATGCAAGATATTATGAAAACAGGGGCTTAAATAATATAGCAATCGTTCACTATCAAAATTCTGCTGATTTAGGATATGAAAAATCTAAAAAAAGATTAATAGATTATAAACGTAATAGTAATTTATGTGATGAAAATACAATTAAGCAAATAGCTGAATCTGATACTACTTCTTTATTTGATTTAGATAATAAAATTGTAATGTTAAGAAAACAAGCTAAATTTGATGAAATAGCTAATTTGCTTCGTAATTATGAAAGTAAATATAAAACTTTTAATAAAAAAACAGTAATAAACTCTTTATTTGGTGCGTATGTTGATATAGGATATTTTAATGATGCTATAAATTTATTTGAAAAGAATAAAAAATATATTAGTGATCCAAATTTTATAACATTTATAGAAGCTAGAATAGATTTAATTAACAATGATTATAAAGAAGCTGAGATAAAATTTAATAAGCTTATTATGTGTAAAAATGATTATTCTTCAACTGCATATTTATATTTAGCACAATTAGCAAATATAGGTAAAAAATATGAATTAGAAGAATTTTATTATGACAAAATAACTACAAATTCTAAAGCAAGTAATGATGCTTATTTAAAAAAAGCTTATTATTATATTAGAAAAGGTAATAAAATAGAAGCACTTAAATGTTTAAAAAAGATTCAGTATTTTTATTTAAGAAAACATAGGCCAGCTATTGCTCAATTAAATGCAATGCTTGATTTAGATCTATTTGAATATGAGAATAATTATTATACAGTTAAACAAATAAGAAATTATAGTGATGAGTTAGCGCTTCAACATATTAAAAGACATACAGCTGAATCCGATTATTATAAATCAAGAATTAGCTTTGATGATTCAATAGATTTAAAAAAGTTATTTTTTGAGCTAAAAGATAATCTAGATAAAGATTGTTTAGTATATAGTGACTTGTTTGACCACTATATAATAGAATATAATGATGCAGGATCTTATGAAGATATTAAGGCTAATTATATAGAAGTTGTTACAATAGTTAATACAAATAATATTATTACAATGTATCCAGTAGCATCAAATAATTTTTTTGCTGTTAAAAGAATAGATAAAGAACCTAAAAAAGTAAAAAGAATATCTCAAGTAGATAAATTTAATAGAAAATAGGGAATAAAGTAGAATAATTTCTACTTTTTTTTGATTTAAAAGTATGATATAATCAAATTAATAAATAAAATAAAGGATGATGTTTATGAAAGAATTATTAAAAAGTAGAGCTTTTACTATAATAGTAACAGCATGTGTTTGTATTGCTGGTACAGCATATGCAGCAGTTTCTATATTAGCAAGCAATATTACATATAAAAATACAACAGTAGATAAAGCATTAAATGATTTATATGAAATAGCAGATGAATATGTTAAATTAGAAAGTAAAACTACAGTTTTACCTAGTAATTTATTGAGTGGAATTACTGCTTATGATGGTAGTGGTAAATTGATAACTGGTACATTGTTGACTAATCAATATTCAACATATTATCTTGTTGATGGCGCAAATGGATCAATGAGTGAATTGAATTTACAAAATAATACTTATTCAAAATTTAAGTATTCTGAACTATCATGTTCTAGTGGAAATACTGCTACTGTATATGCATATGATAATACTTATAGCACTAAAACTGTTTTAAATATAGATACGTGGTATGATATAAGTAATTTATACCATAGATTATTTTTTCAAAAAACAGGTGGTTCTTCTTGGTGCCAAATTAAAATAAGTTTTAGTAATTAAAATAAGGAGTGAATAATATGAAAGGATTATTAAAAAGTAGAGCTTTTACTATAATAGCAACAGCATTAGTTTGTATTGCTGGTACAGCATATGCAGCAGTTTCTATATTAGCAAGCAATATAAAATATACACCAAGTGATAATTCATGGAAGAAGGCAAATGGAGATAATATTACAAATGTAAAAGAAGCAATTGATGAGCTATATACAAAGACAAATAGTGATTTTACTGTTGTTTTATTGTCTGAAAATTATAATAGTGGGTCAAATGGTATGGCAACATTAAGGACAACTGAATTTAGTAAGAAATACAAATATATAAAATTGACTAATTTATATAAGCCAAATAGTTCAGTTACTTGTGAATTAGGTTACTATAAAAGTGGTGGTAGTTATTATACTGATATTACAACTGACCAAAAATATTCTTTATCTATGTTAGACTATTTTTATATAAAGTCTAAAGGCGGTGTTTGTGGTATAAATATTACTTTTTCTAATACAAGTGAATAGTACATTATTTTTATTAAATATATAAAAAAGAATCAAATCATAATTGGTTTGATTCTTTTATTATCTTTAAATTATTTAATAATCTTTCATTAGTTGGCTCTAATTCAATAGCTTTTTTAATGTTTTCTAATGATTTTTTAAAGTCTTTTTCATAAAAATAAGCTATTGATAATAAATCATATATGGTATAGTCCCAACTGAATGTTTCATTAATATAGGTTTTTAAATGCTTTTTAATTTTTAGTGCTTCATTACAATAATATATAACATCTTTATAATTATTAAGACTATATTCTAAAAGTGCGCGTTCTACAAAAGGATCACGTAGATATGGAGCTTCATTTATTGCCTTATCTAACCACATTCTAGCCTCATCATATCTTTTTAAATGCTGATAGTCTCTCGCAATAAATCGCATTGATGCACATCTTTCATCTTTCCATGTCGCAGTTTTTAAATTTAAATGTTTAATTAATGTGTCAATCGACTTGTTCCATTTACCATAATACATGTATTCTCTTCCTAAATAATGCATGTTTCTATCATCTTCTGGATCTTCTTTTACCGATAATTCGAGTAGTGGTAAATAATTAGATCTAGATTTTGTATTATCTGGGTAATGATTAACAGTAATATTATCAGTATATATTTTTATTTCTTTTTTTGATCCAATATATTTAAGTGTTTCATGTACCGGATGTGTCCAAATGTAATCGCATCTATTATGTATTTTTTCAATATAAAAATTAACTTTAGGTGTGTTATTTTCATCTAGTAGCCAATTATAATTATAAGCTAATCTTGTTATATTATTGCTCCAAATTTTTTCAAGATTGTCTCTCCAACCAGGTGCAAATACTTCATCTAAATCTGTACAAACACATATATCTGTATCTTTTGGAACCATTTCTAATGATTCATTTCTTGCTTTATCAAATCTCCAAGGATTAATTATGTGTTTTTTTACATGAATATTATGTTTTTTTAACTTTTCCACAGTATTATCTGTTGAGCCTGTGTCAAGTACATATATCTCGTCTGCTTCTTTCATAGATTCATACCATTTATCCACATATTTTTCTTCGTTTTTACAAATTGCATATACACATACTTTATACTTATTCATATTATGGAGTAGGTCCAGTTGGTCCTTGTGGAATAGTTAAATTTAATACAAAGTTTGGAGCTGTACCTGTAATAGTTGCTTCTGCATCTGTACCTGGCGCTCCTGTTGTTACTGTTCCAATAGTAATTGTTGGTGTTTCTCCATCAGCACCTGCAGGGCCAGTAGGACCAGTCGCACCAATAGCGCCATCAGCACCAGCAGGACCAGTAGGGCCAGTTGCACCAATAGCACCATCAGCACCTGCAGGACCAGTAGGGCCAGTCGCACCAATAGCTCCATCAGCTCCAGCAGGACCGGTAGGACCAGTCGCACCGATAGCACCATCAGCTCCATCAGCTCCAGCAGGTATAGTAAAGTCTAATATAACATTTTCATCAGTTCCACTGTTTATAACAGTAGCATCAGTACCAGCTTCACCAGTTGTAGTTGTACCTATTGTAATAGTTGCGGGACCAGCGGGACCAGTTGGGCCTGTAGGGCCAATAATAACTCCACCACAAGATGGTTTAAATCTACTATCTCTTTTAATTTTTTCTATCGCGCGTTGTAAATTTGAACCACAAACATTATAAGGACAATTTATATTATTATCATCATTCATTATATTTTCTCCTTTCTAGTATATTTTATGATAATTAATAAATTTGAAAATAATATATGTCTAGTCAGTTGTTAGAGATATAACATTTATTAATATTTTAAGAAATTATTGTAATCTTATTATTACTAGATGTGCGGATACAGGTTCTGTGCCACCAGCTAAAGGTGTTATTGTTAATGCTGTTGAATTATCTGCTGGATTTCTAACTGTTAATACTGAATTAATTGTAGTTGTTTCGATAAGATACATTCCAGTTATTTGATCAGTACCGGTTGCTCTACCAACGACAGTGTATTCTATAGCATTACCGTTTAGAGTTAATTCTAATTGACCAGCTTCCGTAACTGATACTTGAAACATAATTTGGTATGTACCTATGCTACTTAGATTAAATGAATTTGCATTAATCCTTGAAATATCAGTTCCACTATTTGGACCGTCTTGTGGAAAACTAACATCAGTTCCTGGAGCAACTGTTGCTGCATTATCTGGTGGCATTAATGCAAAAAAATCAGCGAAACTTGATATATTGCTTGGCCCAGTAGGCCCAGTAGGACCGGTCGGACCAATAGAACCATCAGCACCTGCAGGACCAGTAGGGCCAGTCGCACCGATAGCACCAGTAGGTCCAGTTGGACCAGTAGCACCAATTGCTCCATCAGCTCCAGCGGGACCAGTAGCACCAGTAGGTCCAGTTGGCCCAGTCGGACCACCTGCAGGACCTGTTGGGCCTGTAGGACCAGTAGGCCCAATTTGTCCAATAACGCAGCACTTCGGCTTACATCTACTATCATGTCTAATCTTATCTAGAATTTTTTTCATTCTCTCATTATCCATAATAATCTCCTTTCTAGTATAATTTATGATAATTAATAAATGCGTAAATAATATATGTCTTAATAAATTATCATATATATTATTAAATTTAGTATTGTATTTATGTAATTATAAATATAATGATTCGCTATATGAATTGTAATAGACTAATAATTATGATATAATAAATAAGTAGATAGTAAGTTATTGATTTAGAATTGTTTTGGAGGTAAAAATGGATAAACAAAATTTAGATGAATTAAAAATAAAAGATTTTGAATTTTATAAGGGAAGTGGGGCTTCATATTATCCACTATTAAGAAAATATAAAATTGAAACTATTTCACAATTACTTGATGATGAAACTATGAATAAATTAATGTCAAGATGTGGTTATGAAACACGTAATGAATTAAATGTTTTAATTAGTATGGCTAAAAATAAATATTTGAATATGACTCTTCCAGGTGATGTTTTATTAGATAAAAAACTTATTATTGATAACAATAGATTTTATATTGAAGTTAAAGATAAGTATAAAAAAAGATTTGATACAGAAGAGTTTGTTGGAACAGATTTAAATAGAGCAAAAAGATGGGAAAAAGAATTTAGTAAAACTGATATATATGATGAAAATACAAAATTAATAGACTATCTTAATTGGTTGTTAATATCAAATAATTTAAATTCGGTTGAATATTTTGTTGTTTCTGCATATATAGATTCATACGAAAAGAATAAAGATGTTATAGATAAATATGATGGTGTTAATACAATTGAATACTTAAAAAAACAATTAACAGACTTAATTAGTATGAGAGATAGTTTAAATAATCAAATAAGTAGTTTACAACAAGAAATTGCTGACTTATCAAAAATAGATGATATGGGTGGTATAAAAAAATGAATAATGAAATAATACAAGAATTAAAAAATGCCATTGAAGAATTAAAACTAGATATACTTGATAAGCAAGAACAATTAAATTTATTATTGAATCAATATCAACAATTAACAGGTATTGAATTTGAAAATAAAGAAAATATTGAAAATTAAAAAAGCAATTACTAAATGTAATTGTTTTTTTATGTATGAAATGAATTAATTTAGATATAAAAAAATCGAACTATAATAGTTCGATTGATATTACAAATGGAGCGATAATTCCTCATAGTAAGTCAAAATGTTTCTTTTGATAAATTAATTATACATTAAAAATTTAAAAAATCAAAATATGAAATTATTCTTATTTTATAATGATTTTTAGAGTAATCGTAAAATAAATAATATTCCGAATAGTTAGATTTTCAAAAAATGTGATATAATTAAGTAGAAATATAGTGGAGAGTGAAATATATGTTTAGAGTAATAATGCATCTATTAAATTCTGGTAATCCATTGAATTTTATTTTAAATGTTTTTTTTCTAATATACTTTATTGTATTAATTATTTTATATAGTAGATTTAAAAATGATAATAAAAAATTAAAAATATGGATAATAACATGTTTTATACCATTAATTATTTCTATAATACACTTTATAATATTTGTATCTGGAAGTGCTTTTTTAAAGATATTACCTGAATATATATATATTTATATTTCTTCCATTTTAATTGCTTTATCTCCGTTATTATTTAAGAAAAATATAATATATAATGTTAGTAAAGTATTAATTATTCTAGTTTGTATATTTTTTTCTCTTGAATCAATTGATTCAAATAAAGTAACAAATTATACTAGAAAAAGTTTAAGTAATGCATATATATCATTATGTGATTATTTTGAAAAAAACTATATAATGAATGATTGGAAAAAAATATATTATAATGAATTGAAAAAAGATGGTTTAGTTTTAATAGAAGAAGCAGAACAAACTGGTAATATAGATAAATATTATGAGGCTATAGATAATTTTGTAGAAGCACATCATGATGGACATATGGGATTATTGTTTTATAATGATAGTGATTATTATTTAAATAAAATATCTAAATTTAATGATTATGGATTATCCTCAATTAGACTGGATGATGGTTCTATTATTGCAATTGATGTAGAAGATAATTTAGATATTAAAACTGGTGATAGAATTATAAAATGGGATGGAGTAGATATTAATAAAGTAATAGAGAATGTTAAATTACCAATTGGTGAAAGCCTAATTGAAAACGAAGAAAGATTGAAAGAATTTTTTGGCTCTAGTATAGGTGGTAATAGTGTTGAGGTTACTTATATTGATTCAGATAATACAGAAAAAACAATTACTTTAAAGAAATTAGATTCTAAAGTTCCTAGAGCTATAAGATCATTTAATACATTTAATCATTCTTTTGACGAAATAGAATATGATTATAAAATGTTAAATGATGAGATTGGTTATTTGAAAATAGGTGTTGAAGAAATAGATACTATTAGTGATAGTATTGGATATTTTACTGGTAATCATAAAAAAGCGAGAGAAATGTATAGAAAATCACTAAGTGAGTTAAGAAAAAAAGGAATGAAAAAACTAGTAATAGATATTAGAAATAATATGGGTGGTTCTGATGAAGTATCCATGGCTTTAGCTAGTTTATTTACTAAAGAAAAAATGTATGGTTATTCACTAGGATATAGATCTAATAATAAGAATGTAAGTTTGGTTGATCATTATGTATTATCAGATGGAGAATTTAGTGATATAGAAGTATTAGTATTAACTAATATGAGATGTGGTTCTGCTGGTGATGGAATGGTTTTATATTTGTCAAGAATAGATGGAATAACAGTAGCTGGCCTATCAAATCCTGGAGGAATTGACCAAGAAACGGGTGGGACTGTATTTATGCCAGAAGGAGTTGCAGTAAGTTATCCTGTTGGACTTGTATTGGATGATAATAATAATCCAAATATTGATGTTGATGATACGAGAGAAAGTAGAAATCCTGTAGATATAAAAATTCCTTTAGATAAAAAAGCAGCATTAAGAATATTTGATGGTAAAGACTATGAGCTAGAATGGGCAATTGATTATTTAAACAAATAATAATTGTTTTCGTAATATGGATATATTGTGAAATAAATAGTAGATGTAAAAATCTACTTTTTTCGTGGTATAATGGATATATAGGATGTGATAATATGCCAAATGAAAGTGAAGAATTGGATAGATCAATTATTAATAAAAGATATAATTATTATTTGAAAACAAAAACAAATAATAGTGAACATGCAAATATGATATTAGAAAAAATAAAAAACGGATACGAACCAAATGATGCTGATGTTTTTGAATTATATTGTGATGATGAAGAAAAAATAACAGAATATAGAGAAATGTTTGATATTAAACAGAGAGTTAAAGGCGGTCAAATTTCAGAAAAAGATTATGAATATTTAATAAAGAAAATTGGAATAAATGATAAGTTTTTAGAAGAAGCTTTAAGAGAAAAATTTACTTCATCAGGTAAATTAGTTGAGAAATATGACACTAACATTTCTAAAAGATAAAATAATTGGTATTTTGATAAGACTGAAATTAATTTTTTAGTCTTTTTTAATAGAATTTACAACATCCCACTATTTTTATTAATTTTATCAAATTGGGATATACATATCCCTAGTATTTATAAAGTAAAAAGAATATCAAAAATATTCTTTGGGATTAATTTTGCAAGTGCAAAATAAGTTTGGTACCACTAGAAACATAGATTTTATATAGGTAAAATGTATGTTGCGGTACCATCTTCTTATCCTGATAAAAAAATACCATAATAATTATGGCATTTTTGGGATAAATAAGACTTCATCAACAAACTTATTATCTATAATAATGGAAGCTACTAAAACTCCTTGATTAGCTACTAGGTTATTTATTATGTCTTTGTTATCTTCGTGAATATTATGATTATTATTTAAATAATCTTCTACACTAATTGAATTATAGTTTTCATATAAAGTTAATAATGTATCCATATCTCTTATTTGTTTATATTCGAAATCTTTATAATCTTCTCTTAAAGATAACATTAAGTCATTTAAAAATTCATCAGCATTTTTATTGAAATATTGTTTTTCAAATTTAATGTTTGTTATATCTATAAAATAATCTTCATCACGACTAATTTCTATTTGTCTTATAAATTTACGAAGAATCATTTTTTTAGTTTCAGGATCTAGTTTTAACCATTTTTGATAAATAGGTAATTCTTTATTCATTAAATAATTATTTAAACTAGAGTTATTAAAAGTATCTACTAATTCTATTTTAATATCTAAAGGTTCTTCATAGTTCAATTCTTTTTTCTTTGTTTCAAGTTCAGTAATCTCATTTTTGATCATTTCATTTTTACGATTAATTGTATCAACATCTAAACTACTAGAAAGATATAATTCAATTAACTTTTCTTCTTGTTGTTTTAATTTTTGTATTGCTTTTTCTATATTTTCAAAATCTTTATTAGTATCTATTTTAGGCTTAATAATATTCTCTGGATTTTCGGTCATATAAATTATTAATTCATTTAATAGTTTAGATAGAGTTCTTTCTAATCTATCACAACTATAATGTAATCCTTTGTGGGCACATTTTTTATTCTTACAAACTAGAAAATAATAATCTTGAAATCCATCTCTTGTTCTTTTATGTGAAAATGTAGAACTTAATATATTTCCACAATGAGGACATACAACTAAATTAGAAAATATATGAACATGTTTGCCATAGTTTTCGTGTTTATTTCTTTTTATTTGTTTTCTAGATTTTTTCCATACTTCTTCTGTTATTATTGGTTCACAATAATTTTCAATTACTATTTGTTCTTCTTTTTTACGATTATATTTACCAAATCTAAATGTGCCAATATATATTTCATTATCTAATATTTTATATACTCTAGAATCAGACCATTTTCCAGTTCTTAAATATCTATTATCATTTCTCATTTTTTCTGCAATTTTTCTATATGGAATACCATCAACTGACATATTAAATATATCTTTAACAACTAAAGCTTCAATGGGTTCTATTTCTAAATGTTTAGTTACTTTATCTCTTGTATATCCATAAGGTGGTTTATTAGGGTGTTTATGTTCAATAGCCATTTGTTCAAGTCCTCGTTTAGTTCTAGCACTTATTTCTTTTCTTTCTCTTTGTCCAAAGGCTAAATTAAGTCCAAACATCATTTCCCCATTAGCAGTAGATATATCAAATGGTTCAAGTGTTAATTCAATTCTTACATTATATTTATCGCATTGATGTAGTAGCCAATATCCATCATAACCATCTCTTGTTAATCTATCAGTTTTAATAGCTAAAAGAATATCTATTTTACCATCTTCAATATCTTTTAATAATCTTTGCATTTCAGGTCGCATTAAGTTTTTACCAGAGTATCCAGCGTCATTATATATTCCAACTATATTATAATTATTTTTATCAGCATATTCTTTTAACATACGAAGTTGTGAATCAATAGAATATCCATTATCTCTTTGTTCATCAGTTGATACTCTTACATATATAGCAACTTTATTATTCATATTTAACCTCACTTTCTATCAAATAAGTTCTTTCTTTAGTTTTTTATAATAGACTTCTAATTTATTAAAGTCAATTCCTTATTTAGGGAATGAATTTTAATAATTTGTTATATATGCTTTTAATTCATTTTTATTAAATGTTTGTTTTGTTTGATGATTAATAAAATTATTTCCTTTAACACGATCTTCAGGATATTCATAGAATTCAATTATTTTAGTTCTATAAAATAATAAATATCTTATTGGAATAATAGTTTCAATGTTAGTAGGTTCAAGTACATTTATTTTGCCACTAGTTATTTGTATCTTATATGGATGTGTAGAACTAATAGCTTTTAATGTCCTTTGACTAGGGTTTAATTCTTGTAATAACTTTATTTTCATAGAAAAAAGTGCCTCCTTTCTTTGAAAGAAAACACTTTGAAAATAAAAAGTACGTCATCTCTGACGTACTATGATTTCAAATGGAGCAAGTGAGCGGAATCGAACCGCCGTCTCAGCCTTGGCAAGGCCGCATACTAACCGCTGTACTACACCTGCATAATAAGTTGGAGGGCCTAGTCGGATTTGAACCAACGATCAGGGAGTTGCAGTCCCACGCCTTACCACTTGGCTATAGACCCATCACACAATTAAAATTATAGCAAAAAAAAATATATTTGACAATATGTTTTATATAATTCACTAAAAAATATGCAAAAAATAAATTATTTATTCCTAAATAGATTTGTTGACAATATATGCTTTTAAAATGTATAATTTAAATAGTATAAGGATGATGAATATATGAAAAAATATACCAAAAAACAATTAACTAGATTAAGAGTAGCATTAATATTTGAAAGTCAAAAAAGAACAAAATATATTAAAAAACATAAAATATTTGAATCAGTTGGAGATAACTTCTTTTTTCAACCTAGAATTATTCCATCTGATCCTGAGTTAATTAAATTTCATAATAATGTATCAGTTGCTAGTGGTGTTACTTTTATTACACATGATATTGCTCATACTGTTTTAAATAATCTAGGTATGGGATGTTTTTCATATAATTATGGTTGCATTGAGGTAATGGACAATGTATTTATTGGTGCAAACTCTACAATTTTACCAAATATTAGAATAGGGTCTAATGTTATTATAGCAGCAGGTTCAGTTATAACTAAAGATGTACCTTCAAATTCAGTTGTAGCAGGTGTCCCAGCTAAGGTAATTGGAACATTTGATGAATATGTAGAGAAAAGACAAAATATAGCAAGTTATCCAATAGAAGAAGCTTGGAATAAATTTTATAAAGAAAAGGGTGTATTAAATGAACAAGATTAATCAATTTATAGAATTAAATATAGATAAGATTATTCTTGTTTTCTTGTTTTTAAATCCATTTTTAGATGTTTTTACAGGATTACAAACACACTATTTAAATATAAATTTTTCAATTTCATCAGTTGTTAGATTTATATTTATGATATTTTGTATTTATTATATATTTAGTTTAGATACTACAACTAACAAGGCTATAAATAAAAAATTTTTATATTTATTTTTAATTTATTTAATTCTTTTTTCAATTACTGTATTAAGATTTAAAGGATTTAATGCATATTTTTATGAAATAAAAAACACACTAAATACATTTTATTTTCCAATTGTGCTGGTATCTTTATATGATATGTTTAATCAATACAAAATAAAGATTAGTTTAAAACAAATAACAACTATATATTTTATTTATGTTTTATTTATATTTATTCCAGATATTTTAGGAATAGGATTTATAAGTTATTATCATTCAAAACTTGGTAGTGTAGGATTCTTTATATCTGCTAATGCAGTAGGCAATATTTTAAGTATGCTTATGCCTTTTATAGCTTTTTATTTAATAAATAGTAGGAAATACAAAATAATTAATCTTATTTTAATAATTATATTACTCATAGTATTATCTGATATGGGTACAAAAGTTCCTATGTTATCACTTTTAATCGTTACAATATTTTATTTAGGTAATTATTTAAAAGAATGGATAAAAAATAAACAAATAAAAAAAATATTAATAACATCTATAGCTATACTAGTTGTTACATTATCTTCTATAATAATGATTCCAAAGACATCTTTTTATAAAAATTTACAAATCCATAAAAAATTTTTAGGAATAAATCATTATTATGAGGTGTTTACTGATATTAAATTAATAGATCATTTTATATTTAGTCAAAGATTGACATTTTTGAGTAATACTAATAAGAATTTTGTTCATTCTAGTATATTAGAAAAGATGAATGGGATAGGTTATATTGAAGGATATGGAACTGATAGTGTTAGTACAAAAACTATAGAAATTGATTATGCTGAAGTATTTTATAGACAAGGTATTTTAGGATTTATTTTATTCTGGTATATGATAATTAGAACTTTAAAAAATATATATAGTGGATTAAAAGGAAAAAAATTAATTAATATAGAATATAAAATAAGTTATTTACTAATATTGCTTTTAGGCTTATTTTCTGGGCATATTTTTGTAACACCTGCTGTAAGTATATTTGTGATACTTATTATTATAAGGGCAATTTCATATAAAAAGTTTGAAAAAAGCAAGTAATTATAATGATTTGTATAATTGCAAAAAAAAGAGTATAATGTATAAAGTTTATTGGAGGATTTATGAGTAAGAAAAAGAAAAAATTAAAAAAGAAAAATATAATAATAGTTATACTTGCCATTATCTCTTTAGTTGCAAGTATATTTTCAGTTTATTCATTATCTTTATTAGGAAGTATAGAATCTGTTTTAAGGTTAACACTTGCAGGAATTATAGTAATTCTTGAAATGTCATTTATACTTGGATTTTATCATTCATTAAAGAAAAAAAGTAAGAGATACTTTTTATATATTCCAGTAGTATTTATTTATTCAGGTATACTTTTAGCTTTTGGTTATTATGTAATGAAAACATATAATGTAGTTGATAAGTTTACCAGTGATGGAACAACTTATTCTAGTAGTATAGTTACACTTTCAACCAATAAAGTAAAAGATATTAATGATATTAGTGGAAAAGTAGGTATATTAAAAGATAAAGATAATATCGTTGGAAATACAATTCCAAAAGATGTTATTAAATCTAAGAAACTTGATGTTAAAGTATCAGAATATGAAACATATATTGAACTTATTAATGCATTATATGATAAAAAAATAGATTATGCATTCCTACCTACTGGTTATGTTGTAATGTTTTCAACTTATGAAGGACAGGATTTTAAATCATTAGATTCTGAAACTAAAATAATCTATACAGCTGAAAAGAAAGTAAAGACAAAGCAATCAAAAAAGGCAAATAGATTAGATAAACCATTTACAATTCTTTTAATGGGAGTAGATTCAGAAAATGAAAGTCTTGCTAATAGTTCATTTAATGGTGATTCATTAATGTTAATAACATTTAATCCAGAAAATTTAAATGCTACAATATTAAGTATTCCAAGAGATACTTATGTACCTATCACTTGTTTTGCTAATCAAGCAAAAAGTAAAATCACACATGCAGCTTGGAATGGTGAGACATGTATGATAAATACAATAGAAAACTTTACAGGAATTAATATAGATTATTTTGTTAAAATTAATTTTAAAGGTGTTATTAAAATAGTAGATACTCTAGGTGGTGTTGATGTGGATGTTCCATATAGTTTCTGCGAAAGTAATTCTAATCGTCAATTTGGTAATAATACCATTTATATAGATGAGGGATTCCAAACATTAAATGGTGAACAAGCATTAGCTTTTTCTAGAAATAGACATACATGGCCTGAGTATTGTGGTAAAAAGTATTCTAACTATGTAAGTAATGATTTTATAAGAGGTCAAAATCAACAAACTGTAGTTAAAGCAATATTAAATAAAATAAAGCAAAAAGGTGATTTAACTACTATTTATAAATTGCTTGATGTTGTAAGTAATAGTATGGAAACTAATATGACTAATAATGAAATAATGTCTTTATATACAATATTTAAAGATGTAGTAACAAAAAGCATTGGCAATAATATAGATGATGTAATTGGAATGCAAAAGCTATATTTAAGTGGATATGGAACAATGAATATATATGATACAACTATGAGAATGTATTTATATAATTATGTTTTATATCAAGAATCATTAAATGATGTAGTAGAAGCTATGAAAATTAATTTAGGTTTAGTTGAGCCAAAAATGATTAAAGAGTTTTCATTTGATATTGATGAAGAATATGAGGAAAAAGTTATAGGTCAAAGATCAAGTGGTACACCTGTAAATTACGCTAAAAATGCTCAAACTAAATCAAATTCTTCTACAAACTCATCAAATAAGGTAAACACTTCTGCAGGTGCATCTAGTTCTTCACAAAAAAACACTTCTGTTGAAGAAGAAAATGAAATGGTTACTGTTCCTGATTTTACCGGGATGAATGTATCTGAAGCAAAAACTGCTGCATCAAAACTTGGATTATTAATTAATACACATGGTATTGATTCAGGAATTGTTGAAAAACAAGATACAGCTGCAGGTAAAAAAATAGAAAAGGGACTTACTATTGGTCTAACTATTAAATCTAAAGAAGCAGATGATTCCAGTAATGAAGAAACATCAACACAAGGCTCTATTATTGAAATAGAAAAAAATGAGTAAGAATAAAAAAGACTTTAATTAAGTCTTTTTTTTTGATAAAATAATACTAGTTGATATTATGAATAATAAAGCATTTACATTAATAGAAATGATAGCAACTGTAATGATTATTTCACTTTTAACATCATTAGTTGTTCCGGCTGTGATTAATCAAATAACAAACAAAAGAGTAGAAATCGATAATGCCACTAAAAAAATAATATACGAAGCAGCTGAATTATATATGTCAAACAATTCTTCTGAATATCCAAAAATTACAGGGAATAGTTATTGTATTTCTCTTG